>JACPIQ010000109.1 GCA_016188005.1 Candidatus Rokuibacteriota bacterium
CTACCAGGTCCTGCTCGCGAAGGAGGCGGCCTGACGCAGACCCAGTTTCATAGGAAACGTGCGCCCCGTCCTCGCGGACGGATTGGCCGGGCTGATCCGGGTCCGCCAGCGCCGATGCATCGACATGGACCACCACCTGGTACCGCTCTCCCGGGGCGCCGGGATCGAGCCCCTGGTGGAGGGCCGTCTCCGCGAGCAGGGCCAGCGCGTCTGCCTGCTGCTGGGCCGTGGTCGGGCGATCCTCGATCGGGTCAGCCAGGCGGGTGGCCGCCTCCACACCTCGAGTCCGCTGGTACAGCGCCTCACGGGCCGCGTCCAGCGCCCGCAGGAACAGGGTCCCCACCTCGGGCGTGAGCCGCCCGCGCAGCACCACCATGCCGTCCTCGTCCTGGTGGACGTGAAGCGCCCGGCTCGCGTGCTGCCGCGCGGTCTCCCGCGCCTCGGCCTGCCGATCCACCCGCCGCCAGCCCCACACGATCTGCTCGACATGCGCGGCCGGGCCGGCCCGCCCCACCCCCAGCAGCCGCGCTTCGGTCTCCGGCGTGGCCACGCGGGCCAGGGCCCGGACCTTGGCGTACGACAGCTCCCCGCGGGCGAGGGCCTGGGCCAGCAGCGGCAGCGTCCCCAGGGCGCGCGCCACCCGCACCCTCTCCCGGGCCGCCCCGAGATCGAGCCCGACGCGCCAGATCAGCCAGGCGGCGCAGAGGCGGAACCCGCTGTTCCAGCCGCCCCGGGCGTCGAAGTCGCGGATCAGATCGAGCAGCCGGGCGGTGGCGGCCTCGAGATGCGCCGACAACTCGGCGATCTCGTCGCCCAGCTGGTCCAGCTCCGCGACGGGCTCGAGCGTGGCAGGAATGTCGGGCGAGTGGATCTCCCTGGTGAGCCTCCCTTTTCTTGGGACGACTCTACACCCCGATTTCGGAGCCACCCGGGAGCCTCCAGGGCGATTCCGGGACCAGCGACGATTTTCGGTACATTCGCTCCCGGCCGCCCATCACCGGGCCTTTGCGGCCCGCTGGGCCGGCATCCGCCGAGCGCAGCCGATCCGCGGCCATGCCTCGCGGGCGAGGCTGTCAAGCCAAAAGTGCAGACGGCGTCCCGCCCCACGCGCTCTGGTTGCTGATGCCGCGCCATCGGGGGCGACGGATAAGCGGCGGGAGGAACCGTGAGCGTGCTCGCGGGGCCGCCCGTCCGCTCCAGCCGCGCCCGCTTACGGCCGTCGGCTGCAGCCGGTTGTTCGCCGGGTCACTCACCGCGGAACGGGCGTGAGGCTGAACACGCGCGCGTGGCGGGCTGCCGCTTGAATGTCTCCACTCCGCAGGGCCTCACGAACGGCATCGAGCTTGCGCGCGTCATCCAGCGAGAGATACGGCGACCAACCGTCGCCCGCTTCGATCAACTCCACATCCACCTCTGCCGCGTACGGGCCCTCGCGGACCAACGTGGTATGGCGTCTCCTGTTCATCGCCTCCTCCGAAGGAAATCGTCGGCCCAGCGAGCCGGATCAGGCCGATAGGCAGTGACCACCACTGCCGCCGACGTCTGCCCTCTCGGGATCCCCGGACGACGTGGATCGGGCCGCCGCTGCGATCCCTGGAACTTCGGAGCCCGGCGACGCCGAGCCTCACGCCGCCCTTCCCGGCGACGACGTCTTCGTAGCCGTCTTTGCACTCGACGTCCAGGAGGTCCACCCCGCGACGAATTGCCTCTGCAGCGAGGCGTTCAACGATGCTCTCGTGGCTGGGGCGCATCGCCCTATGTTCTCCAGGCGTCAGCCGTCGAGCCGCCATGCCGCTTCCTCGAAGCGCCGCCGCCACTTCACGCTCAGCTTCTTGTCATCAGCCAGGGCGTTGAGGGCATCGCGCGCGAGGGGCGCGGGAAGCCCCACGAGCGCTCGTAGCACCTC
Source organism: Candidatus Rokuibacteriota bacterium (assembly GCA_016188005.1). Classification (NCBI taxonomy): domain Bacteria; phylum Candidatus Rokuibacteriota; species Candidatus Rokuibacteriota bacterium. The sequence continues at coordinate 1,907 of JACPIQ010000109.1, forward strand.
GTTCAGGTACGTCCGAGTCGCTGGCGACGATCGGACGCGACAGAACTCGGCCTTCAGCGCACCAGCCGCTGCCTCCGATGGAAAGAACGAGACGGCGCGCACCAGGACGGTCATACGCGTCAAGTCGCCTCGATGAACCTGCATGAGCCCGAGGAGGAAGACGCCCGCCTCCTCTCGCTCCCTGGCCATCGTCCCGAGGAGGTTCCACGCGTCGCCGGCGCGGCCCACATCAAGGCTCATGGCCTGGCGTAGGATCGGTTCGATCGGCCACGTCCTGAGATCGAGCTCCGGCACCGTTCGTGTTCGTCTCATCGCCTCGTCGCTTCGTGTCCCCTGAGTCTGACGCGGCGGTTCAGCCGCCCCAGCGAGCGGAGCGAGCGGTGCTCGGCTGCAACCGGAAGCTAGCGGTCAACACGTCGCTGCCAGATCCGCGGATCTCTCTTCGCGTGTATGCACGCCACGACGTGGGTACCCGTAGTGGTCGAGACGAAGTATGCGACGTACGGGAAGCGCCGGATGCGCGCCCGCCGAGCGCTCTTGTAGATCTGCTGGAAGCTTTCGGGACTGCGCCGAATCTGCTCGAAACACACATCCACCGCCCGAAGAAACTCCGCCCCCAGGCCGATGGCGCGTAGCTCATACCACAGCGCCGCCTGCTCGATGTCGGCTTCGGCTGCTGGCCGGACGATGAAGCGTGGCGCGTCACTCGCCACGTTTCAGGCGCCCGTACAGACGGGCCCGGACCACCTCCCAGGGTTCTCCGGCATCGGGATGCTGCTCGAGATCTTCCAGCCGCCGATCCAGCTCCGCCTTCTGAGCATCGGTGAGGGAAATGTCGGCGGATTCGGGGATGCTCTCCCAGAGGTCCTCGGCCAGTTGGATGCGCTCGGCGACCGACAGCTTGCTGAAGTCGAACTCTACGTCTCGCATACCGGCAGTGTCTCCCTCAGGGGTCTGTGTCCGCAAGCCCTTTCGATGTACCGCTAACGGGGGCGGCGGATGACCAGCGGGGGGAACCGCGAGCTTGCTCGTGGGGCCGCCCGTCCGCTCCAGCCGCATGATGGGCGGCGCGAAGCGACGCCCGCCAGGCGGATGTCAATCCGCCGCCCCCGATGGCGCGGCGGGAAGCGTCCGCGCCATCGTTCAGGCTGAGCGGCCGGTGTCGAGCCGGTCCGCTCCAGCCTGTTGTTGGGCGGCTACAAGTACGTTGGCGGGAGCACGCGAGTTCCACGCTGGCTCGGCAAAGTACTCGTCGACCGCCGGACTCCAGTCGCTCGGATATCGCGGAAACCGCGCCAACCCATGGAGCAGATCCGTCTTGAACACGGCCAACCCATGTTCCTGCACGTAGTGCACATGCCGCATGTCTTCTGGCTGTGCAGTGGTCGGATTCACCGGCCGTGTCCTGAAATAGCCATGGCGGGCAACGAACACACCATGTAGATGAGTCGGCGGGCCAAGGCGGCGGGACACATCCGCCATCCTCTGCGCGAACGCGTCGGCATCGCTGGCAACCGTACCCGCTGGCGCAAAAGCGACGACGAAACCGCGGATGGGGACCCATGTTCTCTGCTGCCGGACTGACCCGACCACGGTACCAGGGACTTGGGCGTGATACCGACGGTCGACCATGCGGCGAAGCTCCCGATTCTGCTCCAGGCAATGCTCGATCGAATCATCGGACGGAGCTTCGGCCGAGTCGGACGAACTGCGGAGACTCGCCTTGACCTCGACGTACCCGTGAACAGCCTCGAGAGGAAACACGTCGCAGGCGGTCAGGCGTGCCAAGGGGCCGCTCCGCACGGCATCATAGATGATGATGTCGAGCTGGGGCGACAGCTTGACAGTTCCATCAGCGTGATGGGCGATGAACCCAGTCGACAGGCCATACTCAGCCGGAAGGAACTCCCGCAACAACAGAATCACGGCCTGCGCCAGCGCGCGCCCTTTCTCGCCTCTGTGGCTAATGGTTGCCCGAACAGCCTCGAGTTTCGCACCGAGGGCGGCCTCTTCGAGCCGGGCCAACGTGCTGAAGTCCGGGGTCTCCATCCTCATAGTCACTCAGTCTCGATCGCCTCTACTGTCCGTCCAACGGGGGCGGCGGATGAGCGGCGGGAGGAACCGCGAGCTTGCTCGCGGGGCCGCCCGTCCGCTCCAGCCGCATGATGGGCGGCGCGAAGCGACGCCCGGCATGCGGATGTCAATCCGCCGCCCCCGATGGCGCGGCGCGAAGCGTCCGCGCCATCGTGAGTTCGGTGGAACCAGCGAGAAACGGTGACGCAGCGCGCGCTGCAGTATAGAGGCCCGAGGGAGTTGCAGCCTGAGAGGAGGATCGGCGTGGAACGGCGGCACGTTGCGGCAGCCCGTCGCCCGGAGGGCGTCGTTGCTCTGCGGAACCGTCGAGTCGGGCCCGAAGGGGCGCAGCGCCGGCCGACAGTCAGGCAGGCCATGGGCCGAAAATCCGGTCGACCGTCCGGATGCTGTCTGCGATCAGGACGCTGGCCCGCTCCGCCACGATGTGGACACTATAAGTCCTCGTCGCGGCGGGTGCAAGGACGGGCCCGACTCGATACGGAGATGACGCTGCGCGCCGCTCGAATGTGACGCTTACGCGGTCGCCGATGGCGCGGGCGCTACGGATCGACTGCAGGGCCCCGCGCGGTCCCCTCCCCTGGCGTGCCGCGCGTCAGGGCCTCGAGCGCCCGCACCACCACCGACAGGTCCTCGGCGCCGTGGCCGCCGGCGCTGGCCGCCGCGTAGAGGCGCTCGGCCACGTCCGTCAGCGGCACCGGCGCGCCCACCGCGGCCGCCGCGTCCTGGATGAGGTGCAGGTCCTTCATGAACAGCTCGAGCTTCATCTGGGCCGGGAAGTCGCGCCGGATGATGAGCGGGCCACGCACCTCGAGCATGCGGGAGGAGGCGGCGCCACCCGTCAGGATCTCGAACACCACGTCGGGGGCGAGGCCCGCGCGCTCCATCATGAGCAACGCCTCGGCAGCGGCCAGGGTGTTGACGGCCACCAGCAGGTTGGCGGCGAGCTTCACCACCATGGCCTGGCCGGCGGCGCCCACGTACACGCTGCGCAAGACCGTCTCGAGCACCGGCCGCCAGCGGTCGAATACCGCGCGCTCCCCGCCCAGGAGGCAGAGGCCCTCGCCGCGCTCCACCATGGCGCTGGTGCCGCTGATCGGCGCGTCGAGAAACGAGAGACCCCGGCCGGCCGTCTCGCGGGCCAGGCGCTCGGTGAGCGCGGGCGAGATCGTGCTCATCTGGATCACCGTCTGCCCGGAGGGCGCCGAGGAGAGGATCCCCGCCGGGCCGAGGATCGCCTCCTCCACGGTGCTGAGCGAGGGCAGCAGCGTGCACACTGCCTCCGAGGCCCGCGCGACCTCGGCGACCGAGCCCGCCCCCCGCCCGCCGAGCGCGGCGAGCGCCTCCACGCGCTCGGGGACGACGTCGTAGCCGACCACCGCGTGGCCCCCCGCCCGCAGGCGGGAGGCCACGGCGTGGCCGAGGAGACCGAGGCCGACCAGGCCGACGGTCGCCATCAGCCGATCAGCAGGACTTGCACGGCGGGTAGTCGCGGGAGTAGACGGGGTTCTTCAGGTACTCCTCCGCCTTGTAGGTCCAGAACTGCGACACCTTCGGGAAGGTGTGGATCACCGTGTTCTGGAGCCGCCCGCCGACCTTCTCGACCTTGCGGACGTAGATGTTCTGGATGGGATTACCGTAGTCGTCGAAGCGCATGGGGCCGCGGGGCGCGTCCGAGAGGTCCACGCGCCGGAGCGCCGCCAGGAACTTGTCCACGCTCTCGATGTCGCCGCCCGTGGCCCCGAGCGCGGCCTTGAGCGCCACGCCGGCGACATAGGTGCCCTCGGAGTAATAGGACGGGATCTGCTTGTACTTGGCCTCGTAGGCCTGGGCGAACTTCCGGTTGCCGGGCGTGGCCAGCGCGGCCGAGTAGTGGAGCGCGGTGACGATGCCGAGGGCCTCGTCGCCCATGCTGCGCAGCACATGCTCGTCGGTGAAGGTGCCGCCGCCGATCAGGGGCAGCCGCTGCTTGAGCCCCGCCTCGGCGTACTGCTTGGCGAAGCGGAGGGCGTCGGCGCCCGAGAACACCGCGTAGACCGCGTCCACGTCCCGCTTGAGCTGGGCCAGGTAGGGCCCGAAGTCGGCCGTGCCGAGCGGCGGCCAGAGCTTCTGCACCACCTGCCCGCCCGCCTCCTCGAAGCTCCTGTGGAAGCCCGCCGCCACCTCCCAGCCGAAGGCGAAGTCGTAGCCGATCATCGCGATCTTCTTGTACTTGAGGTTGTCGTACACCCACTTGCCGAAGGGATGGGAGGGCTGGGCGCTGGACCACCCCACCCGCACGATATAGGGACTGCGCTTGCGCTGGGTGATGTCCTCGCCGGACACGATGGGGTAGATCGCCGGCACTTTCTTCCCGTCGATGTAGGGCGCCACGGCGTAGCCCACCGCGGCGCTGAGCGGCCCGGTGACGAGATGCACGCCCTGCCCCTCGACGAGCGAGCGCGCCTTGGTCAGCCCGGTGGCGGGCTTCCCCTCGTCGTCCTCGATGATGAGCTTGATCTCGCGTCCTGCCAGCCGGTACTTCTGCTCCTCGAAGAAGAGCTCGAGGCCGTTGATCATGTCCTTGCCGTTGGCGGCGAGGGGCCCGGTCTGCGGGACGAGCAGCCCCACCTTGATGGGCCCCTTCTGGGCCCAGCTCGCCGCGGGCGCCAGCAGCAGCACACCGGCCACGAGCAGTGCGGCGATTCCCAGCATCCTTCGCATGTCGGTCTCCTTTCGCGCCGCGTCCCGCCAGGACGCGCGGCGCCGGTGAACTACAGCCCCAGGTAGCGGGACTTGACCTCCTCGTCGGCCCAGAGCGCCGCGGGCGTCCCCGAGTGGACGATGCGGCCCCGGCTCAGCACGTGGACGTGGTCGGCGATCTTGACGGCGAACGGGAGGCTCTGCTCGACCAGGAGGATGGAGAGCCCCTGCGCCTTGAGCTCGGTCAGGGCCCGGCCCACCTCGCGCACGAGGAGCGGCGCCAGCCCCTCGGTGGGCTCGTCCATCAGCAAGAGCGTCGGGTTGGTCATGAGGGCCCGGCCGATGGCGAGCATCTGCTGCTCGCCGCCGGAGAGCTTGTTCCCGCGGTGGGACAGCCGCTCGGCCAGCCGCGGGAAGAGACCGAACACCCGCTCGACGGTCCAGCCCCCGCCCGCGCGGGCCCGGGCCGCCACGGTCAGATTCTCGAGCACGGTCAGCGACGGGAAGATCCGCCGGCCCTGGGGCACCAGCGCCATGCCCATGGCCACGATCCGGTCCGAGCCGAGCCGCGTGACCTCGGCGCCGGCGAACCTCACGCGCCCCGAGCGGGGCGGCGTGAAGCCGATGACGGAGCGGATCAGCGTGGTCTTGCCCATGCCATTGCGTCCGAGGAGGGCCACGACCTGGCCCCGGGCCACGCCGAGCGAGACACCCTGGAGGATGTGGCTGTCCGCGTAATAGGTGTGGATGTCCTGGACCTCGAGCATCAGTCGGTCCCCAGGTAGATCTGGGCCACCAGGGGATCGGCTCTCACGGCCTCGCGGGTCCCGTCGGCCACGACCCGCCCATTGTGCAGCACCATCACCCGGTCGGCCAGCCCGAAGGCCACGTCCATGTCGTGCTCGATGATGAGGATGGTCATGGCGGGATCGAGGCCCCGGAGCAGCGCGCTCATCATCTGCGACTCGGCCGGCGACAGCCCCGCCGTGGGCTCGTCGAGGAGCAGGAGCCGCGGCCGGCCCGCCAGCGCGAGAGCCACCTCGAGCTGCCGCTGCTCGCCGTGGGAGAGATTCCTGACCGTCTCCGCCTCCTTGCCGGCCAGGCCCACGGAGTCGAGGACGGCGCGGGCACGCGCATGCAGGCGCCGGTAGGAGCGGAGCGGCCGGTGGAAGACGAGCTTCGTCGGCTCGAGGGCCTGGGCCGCCAGCAGCATGTTCTCCAGCACGCTCAGGCGCGGGAAGAGCGCCGTGATCTGGAAGGTGCGGGCCAGGCCCAGGGCCGCCCGCCGGAACGCCGGCAGGCGCGTGACGTCCCGGCCGAAGAGCGTGATGCGCCCGCCGGAGGGCGTCAGATCCCCGCTGATGAGGTTGAAGAGCGTGGTCTTCCCCGCGCCGTTGGGACCGATGATGGCGCGCCGCTCCCCCGGGCGAACCGAGAGGTCCACGCCGCCGACGGCCTCGAGCCCGCCGAAGACCTTCGTGAGGGCCGACAGGGCAAGGGCCTCTGCCTGGCTCATGTCGCGCGCGCGCCCGGCGGCCGCCAGCGCCGCAGCGCCGCCCAGCCGCGGAGCGCCCCCCACCCGCGGAGCGCGCCGATGATGCCGCCGGGGGCGAAGAGGATCACGCAGATATAGACGCCGCCCAGGATGAGCAGCCACCGCTTGGTGTAGAGGCTGACGAAGTTCTTGAGGAAGACGATGAGCCCGGCGCCGAGCGCCGGCCCCACCAGCGTCCCCGACCCGCCGAGGGCGACCATCAGGAGCGCCTCGACGGAGGTGACGAGCTGCACCTCCACGGGACTCACGAAGCCGTTGTAGTAGGCCCAGAGGACGCCGGCCAGCCCTCCGAAGGCCGCTGCCAGGACGAAGGCCAGGTACTTGTGGAGCCACACGTTGTAGCCGAGGCTCCGCATCCGCGCCTCGCTCTCGCGGATCCCCATGAGGCTCATGCCGAAGGGCGAGCGGACGACGAGGACGAGGCAGGCCGCCGCTCCGGCGAAGAAGGCGAGGGTCAGGTAGTAGAAGGCCGCGTCGCCGGCGAAGGACCAGGGGCCCAGCGTGGGCCGCTCGAGCCCCGAGATGCCGTTGTCTCCCTTGGTCACCGACACCCAGCGGAAGGCCAGCCCCCAGACCACCATGCCGAGGGCCAGCGTGATCATGAGGAAATAGGTGCCGGTGGCGCGAATGGCCAGCGGCGCGAAGAGAGCGCCGGCGACCGCGGCCGCCGCCAGCGCCGCCACGAGGCAGGTCCAGAACCCCGCCCGGTACTCCGTGGCCAGGAGGGCCACCGTGTAGGCGGCCGTCCCGAAGTACGCGGCGTGCCCCAGCGACGGCAAGCCCGTGTAGCCGAGCAGGATGTCGAGGCTCATGGCGAAGATGGCGTAGATGAGCGCCTGGGTGAGCAGCGTCAGCGCATAGGCGGAGAGGAATGGAGGCGCCGCGGCCAGGAGCACCGCGGCCGCCGCGAGCCCCACCGCCCCCCGGCCGCCCCGCCGCGACGGGCCCGCCATCACGCGCGGCCGAAGAGGCCCGTGGGCTTGAGGGCGAGGATCACGGCCATGGGGGCGAAGAGCGTGAAGTACGACAGCTCGGGGAAGAGGGCCTTGCCGAAGTTGTCGAGGAGCCCCACGAGGAGGCTGCCGACGATTGCGCCCTGGAGGCTGCCGAGCCCGCCCACGATCACCACGACGAAGGCATAGGGCAGGATCTCGAAGTCCGAGCCGGGGTAGACGCCGATGAACGCGCCGCCCACCACCCCGCCGAGGGCGGCGAGGAAGGCACCCAGGCCGAACACCCCCATGGAGACCCCGGCCACGTTGATGCCGACGCCGCGGGCCATCTCCTCGTCGTCCACGGCGGCGCGGATGATGGCACCGGCGCGCGTCCGCTCGAGGAAGAGCCAGAGCGCCACCGCGATGGCCACGGCCACGGCGATCACGAAGAGGCGGTAGATGGGAAAGACCAGCGCGCCGGCGCGCAGCGAGCCCACGAGCCAGGCCGGCGCGGGGAGGGAGTACGGGTCACCTCCCCAGATGAGGAGTGCCAGGTCCTGGAAGATGAGGGCGAACCCCATGGTCATGAGCACCTGGCCCAGCACCTGCCCGTGCAGCCGCTGCAGGAAGAGCCGCTCCATGGCCACGCCCACCAGCGCGATGGCCAGCCCACCGGCGAGCAGCGCCAGGGGAAAGCTGCCGGTGCGCCACACGGTGCTGAGCCCCACGTAGCCGCCGAGGAGGAAGTAGGAACCATGGGCCAGGTTGACGATCCGCATGACGCCGAAGATCAGCGACAGCCCGCTGGCCAGGAGGAAGAGCAGCGCGCCGTAGGAGAGGCCATTGAACGACTGGATGACCCAGAACTCCATCAGGGGCTCAGCCGTAGATCTCCGGGTTGTGGAGGTTCGGGGGCCGGCGGCCCTCGATGACCGCCGCCACGTTGTCGGCGACGATGCCGGCGATGCACTCGCGGGTGTCGCGGGCCGCGCTGCCGAGGTGCGGCGTGAGCACGACGTTGGGCAGCGCCACGAGCCCCGGCTCCACGCGCGGCTCGTGCTCGAAGACGTCGAGCGCCGCGCCCGCGATCTGCTTCCGCTCGAGGGCGGCCACCAGCGCCGCCTCGTCCACGATGGGGCCGCGGGCGGTGTTCACGAGGTAGGCCGAGGGGCGCATCCGCGCGAGCTCGGGGGCGCCGATCAGGTGGACGGTCTCGGGCGCCAGCGCGACGTGAATGGACACGAAGTCCGACTCCGCGAGCAGCGCGTCCAGGGAGCGGAACTCCGCGCCCAGGGCGGCTTCCCGCTGCGGCGCGAGCCGCTGCCGCTTGGTGTAGAGGACGCGCATGCCGAAGCCGTGCGCGCGGCGCACCACGGCCTCGCCGATGCGCCCCAGCCCGACGATGCCGAGCGTCTTGCCGTGCACCTCGCCGCCCACGTAGTAGAGCGACTGCGACCCGGGGAAGAGCCCCGCGCGCAGGCCCTGGTCCGCTTCCACCACACGCCGGGCCACGGCCAGCAGCAGCGCCCAGTGCAGGTCGGCGGTGGCCTCGGTGACGAGCGGCGGGATCGTCGTGACCGGGATGCGCCGGGCTGTGGCGGCGGCCACGTCGACGCCGGCCGGCGTGATGGCCATGGAGGCGATGGCCCTCAGCCGCGCGCTCTGGCCGATGATCTCGGCGTCGACGCGGTCGTGGAGGAGGCAGACCAGGTACTGGTTGCGCTGGAGCGCCGCCGAGAGCTCCGGCTTCGTGACCATGTGGAGGGGATCGGGGTTGATCTCCACCCGGCCCAGCGCGCGCAGGCGTGCGAGCGCGCCGTCGGGGATCGGCTGGGTCACGAATATGCCAGGGGTCAGGTCTTGCATTCCGACATCCGCCGGCAGGGATGCGGCCCTTCATTCGGACAATGGTCGCGGCCGTGGTGATCGTGTGCCGCTGGGAGCGCACCGGCGGTGGGCTCGGGGGCTGCGTGTTGGAATGCAAGACCTGACCCCATCAGAGGCCGAGGAGGGCGAGGGCGTTGCCGCCGAGGATGCGCTCGCGGTCGCTCCGGCTCAGCGGCCGGACCGTCTCCAGGGCGGCCACGGGATCCTCGTAGCCCATGTCGAAGCAGTAGTCGCTGCCGAGCATCACGCGATCGGCGCCGGCAACGCTGATGAGGTAGCGTAACGCCTCCGGGGCATGCGAGATGGTATCGAAGAAGAAGTGCGGGAGGTACGCCGAGGGCGCCCGCGGCAGATGTCGACACTCGGGGCGGACCGCATATCCGCGGTCAAGGCGGCCCAGGAGGCACGGGAAGGCGCCGCCGGCATGGGGCAAGCAGACGCGCAGCGCCGGGAACCGGTCGAGGACCCCGCCGTAGACCAGCCGCGCCGCAGCCACGGCGGTGTCGAAGGGGTTGCCGAGGAGGTTGTGGAGATAGTACGGGCCGAGCCGCTCGCCGCCGATCACGTTGATGGGGTGCAGGAAGATCGGGACACCCAGCGCCGCGATCGCCTCGAAGACGGGGAGAAAGGCCGGATCGTCCAGGTCCCGACCGCGCACATTGGTGCCGAGGTAGACGCCGCGGCAACCCAGTTCCCGCACCGCGCGCTCGGCCTCGGCCGCGGCGGCCGCGGGCGCCTGCATCGGCAGCGTGGCCAGGCCGACCAGCCGGCCGGGATGGGCGCGCGCGGCCTGCGCCATCGCATCGTTCACGAGCCGCGCGAGCCGCGTACCGAGCGCCTCGTCCGCCCAGTACACCATTGGCGGCATGAGCGACAGCGCGTGCACCGTCACCCCCTGTCTGTCCATCGCCTCGAGGCGCAGCGCGAGGTCATGGTAGCGGCGCGAGATCGGGCCGAAGGGGACCTGGCCTACCATGATGGTGGGGCCGTCGGGGCCGGGGCGGAGGCGCACTCCGTGAGGCTCGCCGTCCGTCTCGATGAGTCTCAGATACCCCTCGGGGACGAAATGCGCGTGGATGTCCACGGTGGCAGTGCGTGTCACGCTCGGCTCCCCCTGAAGCCCAGGGCCATGCTGGCGCCCCGGGCTGCCCCTCTCACGAGCGGCACCAGCGAGCCCAGCCGCTCCTCGGAGAGCCGCACCGCCGGGCACGCCACACCCGTGGAGGCCACCGCCGCGCCGGTGTGATCCCGGAGCGGGGCGGCGATGCACCGGAGCCCTGTCTCGAGTTCCTCGTTGTCCACCGCGTACCCCGCCGCCCTGATGATATCTGCAGGGCCTGGTAGCTCTCGAAGACCTTGAGCCCCAGGCAGTACTTCTCGGTCCGGAGCGTCTTCCGGACGTACCCGCCAGGAACGCTTTCCCGCGCGAGCACCGCCTTCCTATCACCGGCGACGAGAGCGTGTCAATCGGAAAGGGTCTGCCGGCGCGATTGACACGGGCACGGGGCTGCGGCTACCGTGGCGGCGGGCGGCGGAGATGCGCGTCGAAGAAGGCGGCGACGCGGGGGAGGAAGTCGGCGGGCAGCTCGCCGTGGCGCCCGCGCCCGGGGAAGTAGAACTCGGCGCGCGCGTTCGTGCCGAGCGCCGCGCGGAGGCGCTCGGCGTGGGCGAAGGGGATCTGCTCGTCCCCCCGGCTGTGGATCAGGAAGACGGGAGTCCCGAGCCGGCGCGCCGCGTCCAGCGGCGACGGCCGCGTGAGGTCGCCGCCGAGGAAGAGCCGGCCCCAGAGCATCATGAGCCTCACGAGCGGGTACCTGAGGGGCCCGAGCCAGAAGTAGAGCTCCCGGCCCAGCGTCTCGAGGTCGGCGAAGGACGCGTAGGCGACAACGGCGCCGATCCGGTCGTCGTCGGCGGCCGTCATGAGCGCCACGGCGCCGCCCAGCGAGAAGCCGAAGACACCGACCCGGGCGAACCCGCGCGCAGCCAGGACGTCGAGCACGCGGGCGAGGTCCCGGCGCTCGCGCAGGCCCAGCGTGGTCACGGCGCCGCCGCTCTGGCCGAAGTGACGGAGGTCCATCAGCAGCACGGTGAAGCGCGGGGCCAGCGCGGCGGCCAGCGGCAGCATGTCGCGCTTGTCGGCGGGATACCCGTGCAGGAAGATCACGGCCGGCGCGCCGGCGCGGGGGAGGAGCCAGCCTGCCAGCCGCACGCCATCGTCGGCCTCGATGCTGACGGTCTCGGGGTCCAGCCGGTAGTCCTCGGGCCCGAGCGGGATGGCGATCCGGGGGGGGCGCACCGCCACCCAGAAGGCGAGCAGGCTCAGGACGACGAAGCCGCCGACGGCGCAGGCGCCGACCACCGCCGCGTAGGCCCAGGCCCTCACAGGCGCCATCATGACACACGGAGGTCCACGCTTCGCCTTCCACCCCGTGCACGCCATCATGGCGGTCTACCCGCTCCGGCGCCTCCGCCACGTCGGGCGCGTGATCGTCGCGGCGCCGGAGGACCCGGCCGTGCCGCGGCATCTGGGGTTCGACGTCGCGGCGAGCGTGGAGGAGGCGGTGGCGCTGGCCGAGCACGTCCATGGCCCGGACTGCGCCATCGGCTACGTCGAGCAGCCCGTGTACGAGCGGCTGGCCTGAGCGCGAGCCGCCGCGTCAGGCCGGGCCGGCGGCGAGGACCTCCCAGACTTTCTGCGCCAGGGCGAGAGGCGTGAAGGGCTTGGAGAGGAAGGCGGCACCAGGGTCGAGGATGCCGTGGCGCTCGACGGCGTCCGGCGCATACCCCGACACGTAGAGCACCCGGAGGCCGGGGCGCGTCCGCCCGACCGCCGCGGCCAGCTCCCGGCCGCTCATCCGTGGCATCACGACGTCCGCGACGAGGAGATGGAGGAGGCCGGGCGCCGCCGCCAGGGCCAGGGCCTCCTCGGGGCCGCGGGCGTCGAGGACGGTGTAGCCGTGGGCCTCGAGGGCCTCGCGGGTGAGGGCGCGGACGTCCTCGTCGTCCTCGACCAGCAGGATGGTCTCGGAGCCGCGCGGGCGCTCGGGGGGATGCTCGACGGACGCCGGCACGGCCACGGCGTCCTCGGCGCGCGGGAGATAAACCTTGAAGGTGGTGCCCCGGCCCGGCTCGCTGTAGACCCAGATGGTGCCGCCGCTCTGGCTGACCACGCCATGCACGGTGGCCAGCCCGAGACCTGTCCCCCGTTCCTTCGTCGTGAAGAAGGGCTCGAAGATCCTGGCCCGCGTGGCCTCGTCCATCCCCGACCCGGTGTCGCTCACGGCCAGCATCACGTGCTGCCCCGGGCGGGCACCCGCGTGCCGGTGCGCATACCTCTCGTCCAGCTCCGCGTTGGCGGTCTCGATGGTGAGCCGCCCGACCCCCGGCATCGCGTCGCGCGCGTTGATCACGAGGTTGAGGAGCACCTGCTCGATCTGGCTGGGGTCGGCCAGGACGCGCCCGAGCCCGGGGTCCAGCGTGATCGACAGCTCCAGGTCCTCACCGATCACGCGCCTGAGCATCGGCCCGAGCCCGCTCACCACCGTGTTGAGGTCCAGCACCTGGGGCCGGAGGACCTGGCGGCGGCTCACCGCCAGCAGCTGCTGCGTCAGCGCCGCCGCCCGCCGGCCGGTGGCCTGGATGAGCTCGACGTCCCGCCGCGCCGGCCCCTCGGTCACGAGCCGGCGCAGCAAGAGCTCGGTCCGCCCGAGGATCACCGTCAGCAGGTTGTTGAAGTCGTGGGCAATCCCTCCGGCCAGGCGGCCCACCGCCTCCATCTTCTGGGACTGGAGGAACTGCTGCTCGAGCTGCTTGCGCTCGGTCAGGTCGAACAGCGTCACGAGCGTCGCGGGCCGGTCGTCCCAGGTGGTCAGCGAGATCACCCCCTCGATCCACGCGCGGGCCCCGTCCCGCCGCAGGCCCTGGAACTCGTAGTGGGAGGGCACCGGCTCCCCGCGGAGCCGCGCGAGGTTATAGGCCTCGAGGCGAGCCTGCTCCTCCGGAGCCACGAGCGTGAGCACGTTGCGCCCGATCAGCTCCGCCGGGCTGTCGTGGCCGAAGATTCGGGCCAGGGCCGGGTTGGCGAAGCGGATGACGAAGTCCTGGTGGATCGCGATCCCCTGGATAGAGCCGTCGACCAGGCCGCGGTACCGCGCCTCGCTCTCACGGAGCGCCCGGAGCGCTTGCTCGAGTGTCCCGGAGGCCGGCGCGGCGCTCTCGATGCTACCCACGGGCCGCCCTCGGGGAGAGCGCCGCCAGCACGGCCAGGAGGCGGTCCAGGTCGATGGGCTTGGTGAGGAAGGCATCCACCGCAGGCGCTCCGGGGTCCGCATCCTCCGGCCCCATGGCGCCGGACATGACGACGACGCGGCAGCGGGGATTCCGGTGCCGCGCGGCGCGCGCGATCACCCACCCGTGCTCCTCCGGGAGAACCAGGTCGGTGAGGACCACCTGGAAGGTCTGCTGGGTCAGCGCCTCGAACGCCGAGGCGGTGTCGCCGACCACACGCACGTTCCAGCCCTCGGCGCCGAGCAATTCCTCCAGCAGCGCGCCGAACACCCGGTCGTCCTCGACCACCAGCACCGCGGGGGGCGCCGCCTCTGCGGCCGGGGATAGCGTCAGCAGTCCCTCGACGTGCACGATGGCCTCGCGGGCGACCTCCCGGAGCGACAGCAGGCCCTCGCGGAGGTTGGCGGTGTCGAGCGTCCCTCCGTCCAGCCGGGCGAGCATGGCGTCCGCCTGCCCGAGGAGCGCCGCCAGGACGTTCCGGAAGTCGCGGGCGATGCCAGCCGCCGCCGCCTCAGGCATCCCCGGGCTCCGTGGCGCGCTCGCTCAGGAGCGGGAGCAGGATCCGGAAGGTCGTGCCCCGGCCGGGGGTGCTCCTGAAGCTGATGGCGCCGCCATGGTCCTCGACGACCTTGTGGGTGAGGACGAGCCCCAAGCCCGTGCCGCTGGCCTTCGTCGTGAAGAAGGGATCGAACACCTTGTCGGCGTCGAGCGTCGAGATGCCGCAGCCGGTGTCCTCGATTTCGATCCGGAGCCGACGCGCCATCCGGCCGCGCGGGACGGCGCCGAAGGGGTCCGGCCCGTGATGCCACCCCGTGCGGACCGTTAGCCGGCCCCCCGACTCCATGGCCTCGAGCGCATTGGCCACCAGGTTCACGAAGGCCCGGTAGAGCAGGTCGGGGTCAGCCGGGACAGCCGGGACGTCCCGCGCGTACTCCCGCGCCACCGCGACGTGCCGGCTCTCGAGCTCGTGGCTGTAGAGATCGAGCACGCGGTCGAGGAGGACCGGGACGACCACGGCCTGCAGGTGCAGCCGCGAGGGGCGGGCCAGGTCGAGGAGCTGCTCGACGATCTCGTTGATCCGCTCGAGCTCCCGCGACACCACCTCCTCGAAGGAGCGCCGGAAGCCCGCGTCGTCGAACTTCCGCGAGAGGTGGCGCGTGAAGGTCCGCAGCGAGGTGAGCGGGTTCTTGATCTCGTGGGCGAGGCCCGCGGCGAGCGTGCCGAGCGCGGCGAGGCGGTCCGAGCGGCGGAGCTGCGCCTCCAGCTCGCGGACGACCGTGACGTCGCCGAAGACGCCGACGACGCCGAGGTCCTTGCCCTCCACGCCACGCAGCGGCGCCGTGCTCATCTCCACGGGAAGCGTGCCCCCGTTCGGGCGCCGGAGCGTCAGCGAGAGGTTGGTCGTCCCGTAGCGGCTTCCCAGCGTCTCGAGCAGAGTCTCGCCGATCTCGGGCGTGTGGACGAACACCTCGGTGGCGTAGCGGCCGATGACCTCCCCGGCGAAGAGCCCCGTGAGCATCTCGGCCGCAGGGTTCAGCGTCGCCACGCGCCCGTCGAGGTCGAGGGTGACGATGCCGCTCGTGAGCGAGGCGAAGATGCTGTCCGTGTAGCTCTTGAGGTCGGCCAGCTCCGCGAAGCGGCGGCTGAGCTCGGTGTGGGTCGTCTCGAGGTCCCTCCGCTGGTGGAGGAGCTGGGCCGCCATGTCGTTGAACGCGACGGCGAGCTGGCCGATCTCGTCGAAGCCGGGCGGCGCGATGCGCTGGTCGAGGTCGCCCCGCGAGATGGCCTCCGCGCCGGCTGCGAGCTGGCGGACGGGCCGGGCGATGCGCCGGGCCACGAGGGCGGCCACGAGCCCGCCGAGGAGGAGCGTCAGCACGCTCAGCCCCGCCAGCTCCCATCGGGTGCGGCTGATCTGAGCCTCCATCCGGCGCTTGGACAGCCCGACGCGGATGGTGCCCCATTTCTGCGCCGAGACCAGCACCGGGACGGCGAAGTCGTAGACCGCCGCGCGGCCCTTGCCGCGCGGGATCTCCTGGATGAAGAGGTTCTCCGCCCCGGCGGCGCGCCGGTCCGCCGCTCCGGCGAGGGGGGCGCCCACGAGCCCCGCGTTCCGGCTGTGGGCGGCCACGGCCCCCTCGGCGTCGAGCACCATCGCGTACACCACGTCGTGACTGGCGCTCACGCGGGCCACGTTCTGCTCCAGTGCCGTGAAGTTGTAGAGGAGGAGCGGGCCGGAGGAGATCGCCGCCAGGTCGCGCGCGATGACCTCGCCCCGCCGGAGCACCTCGTCCACGATGGCGGCGTGCTGGCGATGCTCCACCACGACGAACACCCCCGCCATGACCACGAGCAGGACCAGGACGGTGCCCACCAGGAACCGGGCCTGGAGCGAGCGCGGCCGCAGCCCCCGGCGCCGCGCCCGAAGATCGTCCCTCACCGCCGCCCCTCCAGCCAGATCTTCCTGAGCGGGATGTAGGGATCCCCGAGCCCATTCACCTCCACGCTCTTCACGTAGGGCTGGAAGAGCCGCTCGTAGGTGTAATGCCAGACCGGAATGACGGGGGCGTCGTCGAGGATGCGCTGCTCGGCCCGCCGGTAGAGGTCGATGCGCCGAGAGAGGTCCGGCTCGTGCCGGGCCTCGCGCAGCAGATCGTCCACCACCGGGTTGGCGTAGCCCGTGAGGCTGCGGGGGGTCCGCGAGTGGAAGAGCTTGAACAGGAAGTTGTCCGGGTCGGGCACATCGGCGTACCAGGCATAGAGGAACATGGGGAAGCGCCCCTCGGCCAGCCCGCGGGAGAAGGAGGGCCACCCGGTGTCGTAGTGGATCTCCAGCGGGATTCCCACCGTGGCGAGCTGCCGCTTCACGACCTCCAGCTCCCGCTCGATGCGCTCCCCCTTGACGCTCGACCAGATGGCGATGGGGCCGAGCCCGCGCCCTTCCGGATACCCGGCCTCCCGCAGGAGCGCCCGGGCCCGCGCGGGCGAATGAGGGATCGCGCGGAGCTGCGGGTTGTGCCCGGGCATGCCCGGCGGAAGGATGCCGCGCGCCGGCTGGTACCGCCCGAGGAAGATCTCCTGGAGGATACGCTCCCGGTCGACCGCATAGGCAATGGCCTGGCGCACGCGTGGGTCCGCCAGAGGGCGGAGGCGCGTGTTGAAGCCATAGAAGCGCACGCTGAAGGTCGACCGGCGGACGTACTGGTAGCGGGGGTCTCCCGCCTTGCTGCGGCAGGGCGGAGGCACCGGGCTCTCCTCGAGCCCGCCCTGCTCGAACTCGCGACAGATGAGATCGCTCGACTCGCCCGGAAAGATCCGGTACACGATGCGCGACAGCCGCGGCGGACCATCCCAGTACTCCGCGTTGGCCCCCAGGACGATCTCCTTCCCGCGCTCCCAGCGGAGGAACCTGAAGGGGCCCGTACCCACGGGGTGGACGCCGAAGCCCTCGCCCTGCTCCCCCACGAGCTCCCGCGGGACGATCTTGGCGTGGCCCAGGGCCAGCACGGACACGAAGGGCGCCTGCGTCTCGCTGAGCGTGACCCGCACCGTGTGCCGATCCACGGCGACCAGGCCGGAGACTTGCCGGGCGCGGCCCTCCCGGAAGGCCTGCGCCCCCTCGATCCCCGCGAAGCTGTCGGCCGCGCCAGACCGGGTTCTCGGATCCAGGATGCGCGTGAGCGAGTAGACCACGTCCTCCGCCGTCACCTCGCGGCCGTGGTGGAACTTGACCCCCTGGCGCAGCGTGAAGGTCCACGTGAGGCCGTCGCGTGAGGCCTTCCAGTAGCGGGCGAGCGCCGGAGTGATGGTGAGGGTCTGGTCGAACCGGACGAGGCCGTCAAAGATCTGCTCGGCCACGGAGCGGCCATAGATGTCGCTGATGCGCACCGGATCGAGCGTCGGGGGATCGTTGCCGAGGGGACGCCGATAGAGGGCTCCCCCCGGCGCCGGCGCAGGGGGCTCCGGCCTCTCCTGGGCCACGACGGCGACTGAGAGGGCGCCGGAGAGGGTCAGCACGGCGACGAGGAGCAAAGGGGGGCCGAAGCCCCCCTTTCTCGTGACCGGGCAGCGGATCCCATCCCAGTCCATCCGCGAGCGATTTCGACTCAGCTAGTCACCGCCTCCACCACCGTCGGCGTTGCCGATGGCAACGAACACCTGAGTCGACTCTGAGGTCCCCGACTCGATCACGGGGGCCGCCAGCAGGAACGACGCGAGCACGAGCAGCACCGCCCAGATCCTGGTCATCGCTCTTCCTCCCCTGATGTAGGAATCGCCTTGTGGGCTTCACCATGAGGCCCATGGCGGAGGAGAGGGAGCAAGAACGCGGCCAGCGAGCGACGCGATCCCGGCTGCGCTAACTCATTGATTCTCCCGACGACCGTCCGAGGGCCCCGACGACTCGCCGGGAGCCCCATTGACCGCAAGGCTGTGCAGTCCCCTGGACCGGCGCCCCGCGCATCGCCACAATCGATAAGCGCGACAGGGGCTTGGCGCACGTGCACAGGATCCTGGGCAGGCTGCACAGATCCCTGTGCACCCTAGGCCTCACTCCCCGGCCGCCTGAGGCTCCACTTGGCGACCTTCAGCTGGAGGGTGTTGCGGTGGATGCCCAGGAGACGGGCCGCCTCGGTGTGGTTCCAGCCGGCGCGCTCGAGGACCCGCAGCACGATCTGCCGCTCGAAGCGCTCGCACGCCTCCGGCAGCGGCAGGCTCTCGGTCTCGCGGGAGCGGGCGCCATGATCGGGGAGCATGAGATCCAGCGGGAGGTCCCTCAGCTGGATCACGGGCCCCTCCGCGAGGGCCACCGAGCGCTCGATGACGTTCTGCAGCTCGCGCACGTTGCCCGGCCAGCCGTACCCCTCGAGGGCCGTCTGGGCCTCGGGGGAAAGGGCGGTGACCGGCTTGTTGAACTCCCGGCTGTAGCGGCGGATGAAGTGGGTCACCAGGAGCGGGACGTCGCCGGGCCGCCCCCGGAGCGGCGGGGCCACGAGCGGCACCACGTTGAGCCGGTAGTAGAGGTCCTCCCTGAAGGCGCCCGCGGCGATGGCCTTGCGGAGATCGGCATTGGTGGCCGCGATGATGCGGACGTCCACCTTGATGCTGCGCGTGCCGCCGACGCGCTCGATCTCCCGCTCCTGCAGCGCCCGGAGGAGCTTGGCCTGGGCCTCCGCCCGGAGCGTGGCGATCTCGTCGAGGAACAGCGTGCCCCCCTGGGCCAGCTCGAACTTCCCGAGCTTCCGCTGATAGGCGCCCGTGAAGGCCCCGCGCTCGTGACCGAACAGCTCCGACTCCAGCAGGCTCTCGGCGATGGCGGCGGGGTTCACGGCCACGAAGGGCCGGTCCCGGCGCGGGCTCCGGCGGTGGATCGCGCGGGCGATCAGCTCCTTGCCGGTGCCGCTCTCCCCGGTGATCAGGACGGTGGCGGTGGTGCGCGCGACCTGGTCAACGACCTGGAAGAGCTTCCGCATCTCGGGCGACTGGCCCACGAGCGCCTCCGGGCCCTCCCGCCGGGCCAGCTCGGATCGCAGCGCCACCACCTCGCGCTCGAGCGTCCGCTTCTCGACGGCCCGCCGGATCAGAGGGAGGACCTCCTCCTGGTCGAACGGCTTGGTGAGGTAGTCCAGGGCGCCGAGCTTCATGGCGTCCACGGCGGTCTTGACGGTCTTCACGGCGGTGACCAGGATCACGTCGAGCCGCTCGTCGAGCGACCGGATCCGCTCGAGCACCTGGAGCCCGTCCATCCCCGGCAGCCGGACGTCCAGGAGGACGAGGTCCACCGGATCGGCGCGGAGAGTCTCGAGCGCCTGCACACCGTCCCGGGCCTCGAGGACGTCGTACTCCTCCTCGAGGATCAGGCGGAAGGACGCCCGCACTCCCGGGTCGTCGTCCACCACGAGGACGACGGAGCGGGGGCCGCGGACGGCCTCGGACGGCTCGCCGGCGAGGGGCTGGAGCAGGCCGTCGCGGGAATCGCCCGGCGCGTCCACGGGGCCGCTAGCGGCGCGCGGTGATCCGGCGTGAGGGCTGGCCGATGTGAACGTGGGCGCCCGTGGCCTCGCCGGCCACCGCCCGCCGGAAGGCGAGGAAGGGGATGCCCGCGCTGCGGAGGTAGTCCATCAGCCCCTGGCCCTCCGCGCTGTCGGGGTGCACCGCGACGTCAATGGCATCGCGGTGGTCGAAGCCGATGCGGTTGTGCGCCGCCGTCTGGCCGAACGCGCTGATGGGCAGCGGCTGGCCGAACCGGGCCACGAAGAAGCGCTGGATCTTCGCGGTATCCGCGAGCCCCCAGCGTGCGGAGCCGTTGAAGCGGATGAGGGTCGGGGTGGCGAAGTAGCCGCCGCTGGCCAGCGGGGGCAGCTTGGCGACCTGCTCGCTCACCTCCGCCTCGAGCAGGATCCGGTCGGCCTCGACGATCCAGCGCCGCGTCTCGGCCGCCTTCGCCTCGGCCTCGGCCAGCAGCCCTTCGCTCACCTCGAGCTCGCGCTGGGAGATGACGTCCCGACCGCGCAGCTCGCGCCGCAGCTCCACCAGCTCCGACAGGGTTGCCACGTCGCGCTGGTAGATCTCCAGCAGCCTCTCCAGGCTCGCGCGGTACTCGCGCGTCGTCCGGACCACGTCGGCGCTGAGCTTCTCGAGGTCGGCGGCGCGCTCTCCGCCCTGGCCGCGGGGAACCTGGATGGCGGGCCGGCCGTCCGGCGCGACCCGGCTCTGCGCAGGGGCGGGTGACGCGGCACAGGCCAGCGCGAGCGCCAGCATGATGGGTGAGACCCGGAGATACGCGCTCATGGGTCGCGCCCCGATTGTAGCCCGGAAGGCGCCCCGGTGTCCCGATTCCCGTCGCCCCACCCCGGGCCCCACCCTCCTCCCCGCGGTCGGGATCAGACGCGGATGTCGACGACGATCTCGCGCTCCCGCGGGCCGTCGCACTCGACCAGCGCGATGCCCTGCCAGGTGCCGAGGAGGAGCCGCCCGCCCCGGATCGGCACGGTCTCCGAGGGGCCGAGGAGCGCGGCCTTCAGGTGGGCGGCGCCGTTGTCGTCGACCTTGTCGTGCTCCCAGATCCCCTGGGGGAAGAGGCGGTCGAGCGCCGTCAGCACATCGGCGCGGAAGCCGGGGTCGGCATTCTCATTGATGATGATCGCGGCCGTGGCGTGACGGACGAAGACGGTGCAGATCCCCTCCTCCCCCCCCGCCCGCGCCACCACCTCGGCCACGCGGCGCGTGATGTCCATCACCTCGTGGCACTCGCGCGTGCTGATCCTGAAGGAGTCCTGCATCTCTCCCCCTCCTCCCACGCTCTATCGGGCCGGGAGCGTGGATCTCCAGTCTACGACGCGGGGGCGTCAGTGCGCGGCGGCGACGCATCGAGCACCTCGCGCACCTTCCTGGCCAGCGCGACAGGCGTGAAAGGCTTCTGGAGGAACGCCGTCCCCGCGTCGAGGACGCCGTGGGGGGCGAGGATGTTGTCGGTGTAGCCCGACATGAAGAGGACGCGGATCCCCGGCCGCTGGCGGGACACGCGATCGGCCAGGTCGCGCCCGCTCATCTCCGGCATCACCACATCGGTGAGCAGGAGGTGGATCGCGCCGGGGCAGCCCTCGGCCCAGGCCAGAGCCTCGGCGGGGCGCGAGGCGTGGAGGACGGCGTAGCCGAGCGCCTGGAGCATCTCGCGCGTCAGATCCCCGACCTCCGCGTCGTCCTCCACCATGAGGATCGTCTCCGAGCCCCGGGGCGCCTCCTCCCGGCCCTGTGCCGGCGCCGAGGCTGCCTCGGTTTCGTCCTCCCGGCGAAGGTAGACCCGGAACGTCGTCCCGCGCCCCGGCTCGCTCTCGACGTCCAGGCAGCCGCCGTGCTGGCTGACGATGCCGTAGACGGTGGACAGCCCGAGCCCCGTGCCCTTCCCCACCTCCTTGGTGGTGAAGAAGGGCTCGAAGATCCGGGTCCGGGTGTCCGCGTCCATTCCGTTCCCGGTGTCCGTCACGGCGAGCATCACGTACGGCCCGGGCTTGGCGTCGAGGAGCGCGGCAGTCGCGATGTCGAGCTCCCGGTTGGCCGCCTGGATCGTGAGCCTCCCGCCCCCGGGCATGGCATCGCGAGCGTTGACGACCAAGTTCATGATCACCTGCTCGATCTGCCCGGGGTCGGCCTTCACCCGTCCCAGCCCCGAGCCGGGCACCGTGACGAGCTCGATGGTCTCGCCGATGAGCCGGCTCAGCATGCTGGCCATGCCGCCGACCACCGCGTTGAGATCCACGACCTGGAGCTGTATGACCTGCTTGCGGCTGAAGGCCAGCAGCTGGCGGGTCAGGTCAGCCGCGCGGCCCGCCGTCTTGCCGATCACCTCGACCTCGCGCCTGAGCGCATCACCCGGCTCGAGGCGCGCCAGGGCCAGCTCGCTGCGCCCGCCGATGACCGTCAGGAGGTTGTTGAAGTCGTGGGCGATGCCGCCGGCCAGCTGGCCGATGGCCTCCATCTTCTGGGCCTGGGTGAGCTGCTGCTGGGTCCGGGACAGCTCGTCATAGGCCCGCTGGGTCTCCTGGTGGAGCCGCGCGTTCTCCAGCGCGACGGATGCCTGGTCGGCGAAGGCCTGGGCCAGCCTGATCTCGCCCTCGTCGAACAGGCGCCCCTCGCGATCGGCGATGCCGAGCGCGCCGATCACCTGCCCCTGGACGAGCAGCGGCAGAGCGAGGACTGCGCGGTTGAGCTCGGCCTGCTCGATGCGCGCTCTGCTGTCGGCGGCGAGGGTGATCTCGGGGGCTTCGAGCACATTCGCGCTCACCACGGGCGCGGTCCTCTGGACCGCGAGCCCGACGGCGCCGGTCCCGCGCGGGAGCCTGAGGCCCCGCCCCAGCGGGGGCCACGCGTTCCCGGATGCGGCGATGGCCACGAGATCCCCGCTCTCCTCGTCCAGGCGGTACAGCAGCGCGGTGGCGGCCCCGAGCAGCGCGCGGACGCTCTCCACGACCCGGCGCCCCACCTCCCCGGGATCCAGCGACTCGGAGATGAGCCGCCCCACCTCGGCCAGGCTCTCGGCGGAATGCCGCCTCAGCTCGGCCTCGGCGAAGAGGCGGGCGTTCTCGATGGCCAGCGCGGCATGGCTGGCCAGCGCGGCGATGAACTCCACCTCGTCGGGCGCGAACACTCGGGGGGCCCGGTGCAGGATCTTGAGCACCCCGACAGGCCGGCCTTGGGCCGTGAGAGGCACGGCCAGCATTGCCCGGTAGCCGAGTCGCTGGACCACGACGGTCTCGCGCCAGTCCGGGTCCAGTGCCAGATCGGCGCAGACGAGCGGGCGCCCCTCGCGCACGACAGCGCCGATGAGGCTCCCGCCCGTCCTGAGGGAGCCGCTGGTCATGAGTGCGTCGTCCGCCCCCGCCATCCCTCGGAACACGAGACGGTCCCCCTCGGCGAGGAGCAAGAGCGCCGTGTCGGCCCCCGTCAGGTCCCGTGTCTCGCTGGCGACGCGGGAGAGGAGTCGGCTCAGATCCCGCTCCGAGGCCAGCCCCCGGCTCAGGGCGACGAGCGCCTCCTTCCTGGCCTCGAGCCTCCGCTCGGCCTCCAGGAGCCTGGCATTGTCCATGGCGAGGGCCGCCTGACGGACGACGCCCTCGAGAAGCCTCCGCTCCTCGGCGGTGACCGCGTGGGCTTCGCGGGTCCAGATGATGACCAAGACGCCAGCCATCTCCTCCTTGACCATGACCGGGCACAGGAGCAGCGCCTTGTGGCGGAGGCGCTGAAACAGCGCATGGTCCACTCGCGGATCGGGCCGGGTGTCGGTGGAGTAGATGGGCCCGCCCTCGTCTCTCAGCGCCCGCAGCGCCGGATGCTCGGCCGGGACCGAGCCGCCGGCGAAGATCCCCAGTATGTCGGGGGGGACCCGGTAGCCCGCCAGTGGCTTCAGCTGCTCCCCGCTCGGCTCGAGCAGCCAGGCCCCGCCCACATCGGCGTCCAGAATCCTGACGGCCTCCCTCACCGTCCGCCTGGCGACCTCGGGGAGCTCGAGGGTGCCCCCGACCGCCTGGCCCACCGCCAGGAGGGTCTCGGTCTGGCGGAGCCTCGTCCGGGCCTGGTCGTAGAGGCGCGCGTTCCGGAGCGCGACGGCCGCATGGTCGGCGAGCCGGCAG
Source organism: Candidatus Rokuibacteriota bacterium (assembly GCA_016188005.1). Classification (NCBI taxonomy): domain Bacteria; phylum Candidatus Rokuibacteriota; species Candidatus Rokuibacteriota bacterium. The sequence goes on from JACPIQ010000109.1 coordinate 25,468, forward strand.
AGGAGGGCCTCGTCCCTGTCGGTGAACGGGCGCGGCGAGCGGTTGTCCAGGAGGAGAACGCCGTCCACCTGGCCCTCGCCGCGTATCGGAACGGCCAGGACCGCCACGATCCCCTGCGCCTGGGCCGCGGCGAGGTACTCTCGTGTGATGCGGGGATCCTCCTCGTAGCAGTCCGTCCTGAACGGCCGCGCCGTGGCGAGGGCCTGTCCCCCCACCCCCTTGCCGGGCTCGCAGATCGCGGTGGGCGATCCCGAGTACTCCGTTCCCGCCGCGTAGCGGTAGGGCATCGCTCCCGTCTCGGGGTCCCGGAGCGCGAGTCTCGCTGTGTCGCTCCCGCACAGTTCCCGCGCAGCCTCGGTCACCCGCTGCAACACCGTGCTCAGGTCCAGGGAGGCATTGATGGCCCGGGCCACCTCGGCCAGCGCCTCGGCCTCGCGACGCTGGCGCTCCCCCACCTCCTCTGCCCGCTGGCGCTCCGCCACCTCCCGCTCGAGCTCGTGGTTGACCGCGGCGAGCCTGGCGGCCCGATTCGCTGACGTGAAGAGGTAGGCCCCGAGCAAGGCCGTGCTGAGGATTCCCGCCCCCAGCACGGTCCACTCGTGGCGGCTGCGGTGGGCCGCGAGGAACAGCGGCGTCGGACGCACCTCCAGGGCCCACCGGCGCCCCGCCACCTCCAGCACCCGCCGCGCGGGGAGCCTCCCGTTCCCGGGCGGCCCGGGACGAGCCTCCCAGGGGGCGCGACTCAGCAGGATGCGTTGCCCGGGAGGCGCCGCCGCGTCCTCGATCCTGAGGTCGACCTCGGTGGGGCCGAGGTGCTTGAGCGCGCTGCCCACGAGGTCGCCGATCCTGAACACCCCCAGCGCATAGCCCCTGAGCGCCTCGCGCCGCTCCTCCACCGTTCCTGGGGTGGCGCCACGGTACACGGGGATGAGCACGAGGACGCCCCACTGCTCCCCGGGCTCCAGCACCAGCTGGACGCGCCCCGTGGCCATCGGTTTGCCCGTGTCACGCGCCTGCTCGAGGGCAACCCGGCGTGCCGGCTCCGAGGCCAGGTCGAAGCCCAGCTGGTTCTCGCGGCCGGTGAAGGGCTCGGCGAAGAGCACCGGCATGTACTCGGCCCGCGGGCCGGCCGGGACCATGCTGCCCCCCGCCCCCTGCTCCGAGACCCGGAACCCCGGCACCCCCTCCCGACGAACCTCGGCCTCGAACGCGGCGCGCTCGGCGGCCATGACCCGGGGGGCCCACTTGAGGGAGAGCAGGCTCGCGTCGTCAGTGAAGGCCCTCCCCACGAGGAGGCGGAACCGTCGGCGGTCGGGAGCGGGCCCCGCGTCGAGGAAGGCGCGGATGGACACCAGGCGCTCGATGCTCTCGTCCATCTCCCGGACGATGGATGCCACGATGTAGTCGGTGCGCCGCTCGAGATCCAGCCGCAGTCGCTCCTCCTCCCTGCCGCCGACGAGGCTCCACAGGGCGACCGACAGGCCGATGCCCAGGCATATCAGCAGGCCAGCGGGGAAGTGACGGCGAAGCATGGTCTGGTAATGGCCTCCGGCCCACTCACGCAATGGGAGTGCCAGAGGACAACTACCTGGAAATCCTGGACGCCCCGGCCGAGTGCCGGCCATGCCGTGACAGGACTGCCGGCGGGCCGTGCCAGGCTGGCACCGGCAGGCTCAGTGGGGCCGGTAGCCCACGAGCCCTCCTCTCGCGCGGGGGCGTCACCGGAGCAGTCCCTGGGCGATCAGGTTCTTGAGCACGTGCGTCGTCCCGCCACCGATGCCGAAGACCCGGGCATCCCGCATGAAACGCTCGACCGGGTGCTCGCGCATGTACCCGTGGCCCCCGTGGAGCTGCACGACGTCGGTCGTCACCCGCATGACCGCCTCGTTCGCCGCCAGCTTCGCCATGGCCACCTTCCCGAGGTCCGGCGTGCCGTGGTCCGCGAGCCAGGCCGCCTGGTAGACGAGCAGGCGCGCCGCCTCGACCTGGGTCGCCAGCTCGGCGAGCTGCCACCGGATCCCCTGGAACTCGACGACGCGTCGCCCGAACGCCTGGCGCTCGGCGACGTAGCGGATGCCGTGCTCGAGCGCGCCCTGGGCGAGGCCGATCGAGGTCGCGGCGTTCGCGAGGCGGTCCAGGCCGAGGGACCGGGTCAGCGTCCGGTAGGCCTGTCCCGCCTGGCCGAGGAGCGCCTCGCCGCCCACCCGGCACCCCTCGAGGCGGATCTCCTGCGTGAGGCTCGCACGGACGCCGAGCTTGCGGTGGCGGGGGCCGATGACGAGCCCCGGCGTCCCGGCCTCCACCACGAAGGCGCTGATCCCCTCGCCGCGCCGTCCACCCGGGGCCGTGCGCGCGATGACGACATAGGTCGAGGCCACGCCCGCGTTGGTGATGAAGCACTTGCCGCCGTCGAGCGCCCAGCCGCCGTCCGCCGGCCGCGCCACCGTGCGAATCGCGGCCGCATCGGAGCCGGCCTCGGGCTCGGTGAGCGCCATCGCCCCCAGCCCCGTGCCCCGCGCGAGCGGCACGAGGTGGCGTTCCTGCTGGGCGCGGCTCGCCGCGGTCAGCAGGTAGCGCACGACGTGGTAATGGCCCTGGAGCGTGAAGGCCGTCGCCGCGTCCACGCGCCCGACCTGCTCGAGCATGAGCACCAGCCCCATGTTGCCGGCACCGGCGCCCCCGAGCTCCTCCGGGACGATGACGCCGGTGAGCCCCGCCGCGCCGAGCTTCGGCACGAGCCCTGCCGGGAACTCCTCGAGCTCGTCGTGACGGGCGGCGAGCGGGGCGAGCTCCTTCTCCGCGAATTGGCGGACCGTGTGGCTGAGGAGCCGCTGGTCCTCGGCGAGCGTGAATCCCAGCGTCACTTCAGGAGCCCCTTCTCCCGGTAGAAGCGCTCGGCGCCCGGATGGACGGGGAGGATGAGGTTCCGGGCGGAGATCTCGGGCGTCGTGACCGCCCAGTGGCGGTCCGACTTGCCCAGCTCAGGCTGGCCGGCGAAGATGCCCGCCACGATGTTGTAGGCGATGTCGGCCGGGAACTTCGAGCGGACCACCACGAGGTTCGGCGTGGCGGCGGTCACGACCTGGTAGTCGAAGCCCTGGAACCAGCCGGTGGGCACCACGAAGCGCCTGTAGTCGGGGAACTTCGCGGTCACCTTCTGGACGTCCTCCTCGCTGAGACCGAGGAGCTTGACCCCGCGCGAGCCTGTCGACATGTCGACGACGGCGGGCTGGGGATCGGGGCCCACCTTGAAGGCCCCGTCGACCTTGCCGTCCTTGAAGGCGTCCACCATCTCCCGGATGGGCAGGTACTGGGCCCGGAAGTCACGGTCCATGTCGAGACCGATCGCCTCGAACACGTGCTTCACCATCGCGTGGTCACCGCTGCCCTTGACGCCGAACGCGACCTTCTTGCCCTTGAGCTCGTAGACGGTCTTCACCGTCGAGTCCTTCGGCACCTGGAAGTGAAAGCCGATGGGGTGGCCGAAGGCGAGCAGGATCCGGAGGTCGTCCTTCTTGTCGGTGCCCCGCCCGGAGTAGGACGCGTAGGCGACGGAGCCGACGACCGTGGCGACCTGCGCCTGGTCGGAGGAGAGGAGCCGGATGTTCTCCGGGGAGCCGGCGGTCGGCACGGCCGTGAGGAAGATGTCGGGATGGGCCTTGTTGACTGCACGGGCCGCACCGGCGCCGAAGATGTAGTAGTAGCCGGACTCGCTGGCGGTCGCCAGCACGAAGCGCTGCGGGCCGGCGGCCCAGGCAAGGCCGCCGAGGGCGGCGATCACGGCCAGCACCAGGGAGACGAGGCGTCCGATTCTCGGCATGGGAACCTCCGTGTTGAGGGTCAGGTCGCGGGCTCGATGCCCGCCTCCGGGGCGGTGCGTCTTCGCCACAGGTCCAGGAACTGCACGAGGGCCAGGAGGGCGAGCGCGGCCCAGCCGACGGCCACGACCGCGGAGGCGCCCAGTGGGCCCCGCCCGCTCATCCCGGCCACCAGGAGTCCGACGGCCGCGATGCCGGCAAGCGCCCGGCGGCGGCCGTTGAGAGGCGTCAGGAGGAATCCCTCGAAGGCGGCGGCCAGGGCGAGCACGAAGAGCAACCCCACGGCGGCCGCCGCGAGGAGCTCCGCTGCGGAGCCGCGCAGGAGGAAGGCCGGCGAGTAGACGAACAGGAACGGGAAGGCGAAGCCGACCAGCGACACGCGCATCGCCGTCCAGCAGGTAGGGATGAACCGCGAGCCCGAGATGCCGGAGGCGATGGCGACGGTCATGGCGGTCGGTGGCGTGATGTCCGCCAGCACGCCGAAGTAGAAGACGAACAGGTGGGCCGCGAGCGGGGTGATGCCGAGCTGCACGAGCGACGGCGCCACCAGGATCGCCACGATCAGGTAGGTCGGCACGGTCGGGAGCGCCGTGCCCAGCACGAGCGAGGCGATCATCGTGAGGAACAGGAGCGGCAGGAGGTGGCCGCCGACGGCGTCGATCAGGAGCCACGAGAGGTTGATCGCGAGCCCCGTGATGTTCACCATGCCGACCAGGATCCCAACGGCGGCGAGGATCGTCACGACCATGAGGCTGCCCTGCACGCCGCGGTGGAGCGCGCCCAGCAGCCGCCCGAGGTTCAGCGTGCGCTCGAGCCAGAGGCTCCGGCCCAGCTCGATCGCCACCAGCGTGACGAGCGCCCAGAACGCCGCGGAGCCCGGTGAGCTCTCCTGGACGGCCAGGAGGTAGACGAGCACGGCCGGCGGCGCGAGCATGTACCAGGCGGACCGGAGCGTCGCGCCCAGGCGCGGGAGGGTCGCGGGGTCGATCCCCCGAATGCCGCTGCGGCCGGCGGCGAAGTCGATGCTGACGAAGAGCGAGAGGTAGTAGAAGACGGCCGGCAGCGCCGCGGCCAGCGCGATCTTGATGTAGGAGATGCCCAGGATGTCCGCCATGATGAAGACCGCGGCCCCCATGATCGGCGGCATGATCTGGCCGCCGACCGACGCCGAGGCCTCGACGGCCGCGGCGTACTGCGCCGAGTAGCCCGACTTCCTGATGAGCGGGATCGTGAGCGGCCCGACGGCGCCGACGTTGGCGACCGCGCTCCCCGAGATCATCCCGAAGAGGCTCGAGCCGACCACGGCGATCTTCGCCCCGCCGCCCCGGAAGCGCCCGAGGATCGCCTCGCTCACCTCGATGAAGAGCCGGGCGGCGCCGAACTCGTTCAGCACGGCGCCGAAGATCAGGAGGACCACGAGGAAGCGCGCGGCGATGCCGGTGAGGCTCCCGAACATCCCCTCGTTGTACATGTAGGTGAGCGACATCAGGCGGCTCAGCGAGACCGACGGGTGGCCCCACACGCCGGGCAGCACATCGCCGTAGAGCGCGTAGAGGCCACCCGCCAGGACGAGGGCGGGGATGGCCCAGCCGCTCGTCCGCCGGCACCCCTCGACGACCAGCAGCACGGCGATGCCGCCCATCACGTAGTCGAGCCGGGTCGGGTCGGTCGTCCGGTCCAGGAAGTCCTCGGCGTTGAGGGCGGCGTAGAGGAAGACGGCGGCGCTCAGCGCCGCCAGGAGGCCGTCGACGAGGCGGGACCACGGCCGTCCCGACCAGCGGCGGGCGGCGGGGAAGGTCAGGAAGACGAGGGGGAAGAGGAGCGCCAGCAGGACCGGCCGCTCCACCATCGGCGTGAGGGTGCCGAACCCGGCGGCGTGCAGCGTGTAGCCGACGGCGCCGAGGCTGAGCGCGCCGACGACGACGTCCTTCGGCCCCGGGCGCTTCACCGGCGGTTCGCGGGCTTCCAGCCGAGGGCGTCCTCGGCGACGATCACCTTCTGGATGTTGTTGGTCCCCTCGCCGACGAGGCCGACGATCGAGTCGGCCAGGTACCGGCTCACCGGATACTCGTCGGTGTAGCTGTACGCGCCCAGGATCCGCACCGCCGACTCGGCCGCGCGGAAGGCGACCTCGCCGGCATGGTACTTCGCCATCGAGGCCTCCAGCGAGGCCGGGCGCCCCTGGTCCAGGCGCCAGGCGGCCTCCCAGGTGAGCAGCCGGGCCGTCCTGACCGCCACCGCCGTCGTGGCGATCGGGTCCTGGACCATCTGGAACTCGCCGATCCGCCGCCCGAACTGCTCGCGCTCGTTCGCGTAGCGGACCATCTCGTCGAGCGCCGCCTGGGCGATCCCGACCGACCGCGCCGCCACGCAGACGCGGCCGTACTGGATGCCGCGGGCCATCACCTTGAAGCCGCCCCCCTCGGCGCCCAGTAGGTTCGCGGCGGGGACCCGGCACTCCTCGAAGACCAGCTCGCCCGTCGGCGAGGCGCGGTAGCCGAACTTGTGCCGGGTCTCGCGCGTCGCGAGACCGGCGGAGCGCCGCTCGACGATGAAGGCCGAGGTGCCGGTGTGGCGCTGACTCGGGTCGGTCTTCGCGAAGACGACCCCGGCGTCGAAGACGGGCGCCTGGGTGATCCAGCACTTCGTCCCGTTCAGCACGTAGTCCGTCCCGTCGCGCCGGGCGGTCGTCTGCATGGCGGCGGTGTCGGTGCCGGCGTTGGGCTCGGTCAGGCCGTAGCAGCCAAGCCACTCGCCGGCGATGAGGCGCGGGATGTAGCGCTCTTTCTGCGCCTCGGTGCCGGCGAGCAGGATCGTGTGCGGCACGGTCATCCCCTGCATGTTGAAGAGGGTGCCGAGCGCGGCGTGGGCGGCGGAGACCTCCTCGGCGATCAGCATGTGGGCCAGGTAGCCGAGCCCCGTGCCCCCGTAGGCGGGCGGGAAGGCCGCGCCGAACATCCCGAGCTCGCCCATCTCGCGCACGAGCTCTCGCGGGAAGGCCTCGGCCCGCTCGAGCTCGCGCGCCGCGGGGGCGATGCGCTTCCGGGCGAACTCCCGCGCCATCGCCCGGACCCCGCGGTGCTCCTCGCTCAGGTCGAAGTCCATCGCTCCCTCCCCCGGTCGGCCGGCGGCGCCCCGCTCACGCTGAGGGGCCGTGGCCGACGACGCGGACATCCACCGCCGTCACGCCGCGCCCCTCCGGCAGGAGGAGGAGCGGGTTGGCATCGAGCTCGGCCACGAGGCCGCCGGCCTCCTGCAGGAGCGCTGACAGGCCGAGCAGCGCGCCGACGAGGGCGGCGCGATCGCGGGGCGGCTGACCGCGGAGGCCGTCGAGGATGCGCGCGCCGGCGATCTCCCGCGTCATCGCCTCGGCCTCGGCGGCCCCGAGCGGTGGCAGGCGGTGCACCACGTCGCGCAGGACTTCGACGAAGACGCCGCCCAGCCCGAAGGTCACGACGGGCCCGAACTGGGGGTCGAGGGCGGCCCCCACGAGGGCCTCGACCCCGCCCTCGACCATCTCCTGGACCAGCAGCCCCTCCACGCTCCCCGGCGGCAGGCCGGCACCGAGGGCAAGGAGCTCGCGCGCGGCCTTCTCCACGGCGGCCCCCGGCGCCAGGCCGAGGCGGACCGCCCCGGCGTCGGTCTTGTGGGTGAGGGCGGCGGAGAGGAGCTTCAGGGCGACGGGGCCGCCGAGGTCGAGGGCGGCCCGGCGCGCGGCGCGGGCCGTCTTGACGATCGCCTCCCGCGGGCCCGGGATGCCGAAGCACGCGAGGAGCTCCCGCGCCCGGGCGTAGGGCAGGAGGCCGCCCCTGGCGAGCGCGGCGCGGAGCGGCGGCGGCAGCGGCGGGCGCTGGGCGGCGGGCCCGGTCGGGACGGCCGCCGGCCGGCCCGCCTCCACCATGACGCGGAGCCCCGAGGCGAGGGCCGGCAGCGAGGCGTAGAGCGGGACGCCCGCCTCCCGCAGCACGGTACGGCCGTTCTCGACCAGCGAGCCGGCCAGCCAGCACACGGCCAGCGGCTTCTTGCCCTCGCGAGTGAAGCGCACGACGTCCTCGGCCAGCCGGCGGGCCGTCTCGGCGGGCGCCATGGTCAGGACGAGGGCGAGGCCGTCCACGACCTCCTCGTCGGTGAGGATGGCGTAGGCGGCCTCGAGCAGCTGGGGCTCGGCGAAGATCTGCGCGGTGACGTCGACCGGGTTGTTGCAGGCGGCGAAGGGCGGCAGCGCCGCCGTGAGCGCCTCCCGCGTGGCGGCCGAGAACGAGGGGACGTCGAGGCCGGCCTGGCCGAGGTGGTCGGCGGCGAGGACGCCCGCGCCGCCAGAGCCGGTGAGGACGCCGATCCGCCGGCCCGGGAAGGTGCGGCCGCGGCTCAGGAGCCGGCAGGCATCGACCAGCTCCTCGATGTCGTGGACGGCGATGACCCCGGCCTGGCGCAGCGCCGCCTCGTAGACGCGGTGCGACCCCGTGACCGAGGCCGTGTGCGAGAGCGCGGCGCGCGTCCCCGACTCCGTCCGGCCGGCCTTGAGCAGGACGATCGGCTTGCCGAGCCGGTGGGCGAGGTCGGCGACGCCGAAGAGCTTCCGGCCGTCGCGGAAGCCCTCGATGTAGCCGCCGATCACCCGGGTCCGCTCGTCGGGGAGGAGCGCCTCCATGTAGTCGAGCGACTCGACGACCGCCTCGTTGCCGCTGGAAACGAAGTAGCTGAAGCCCAGCCCCTCGTCCTGCATCCGGTTGAAGATCGTCGTCCCCATGGCGCCGCTCTGGCTCACGAAGGCGATGGGCCCCGGCACCAGGTCCTGCTCGAGGGCGGCCGAGAAGGACGCGGCGAGCCGCTCCCAGACGTTGACGATGCCGACCGAGTTCGGCCCGCACACCGCGATGCCGTGCGCGCGGGCGATCAGCGCCACCTCGTCCTGGATCCGGGCGCCGTCCGCGCCGGTCTCGGCGAAGCCCGCGGTGAGGATCACCGCGGCGGGCACGCCGCGCGCGCCACAGGCCGTCATGGCGTCGGGGACCTTGGCCGCCGGCACGCAGACGACGGCCAGCTCGACGGGCCCGGGGATGGCCGCGAGCGACGGGTAGGCCGGAAGGCCCTGGACCTCGGTCGCGGTGGGATTCACCGGGTAGATGGCGCCCCGGTAGGCGTGGCGGAGGAGGTACTTCTGCGGCCGACCGCTCACCTTGCGCGGGTCGCCGGAGGCCCCGAGGATGGCGACCGAGCGGGCGCGGAGGAGCGCCTCCATGCCGCGGGCCCGGACCGCGCCGCCACCGGCCCCCGTCTCAGCCAAGGCGCTCGATGACCATGCTGGCGCCGTGGCCGCCGTTGCCGCAGAGTGTGGCCAGGCCGTAGCGGCCGCCCGTGGCCTCCAGCGCGTGGACCAGGTAGAGAACGATCCGCGCGCCCGACATCCCGATGGGGTGGCCGAGGGCGATCGCGCCCCCCCAGACGTTGACCCGCTCCCGGTCGAGGCCGAGGTCGAGGAGCCTGCCCGTGGAGGCCACCGGCGCGATCGGGAAGTCGGCGGGCGCCATCGCCGCGGTCGCCGCGCCGAGGATCCGCGCGCGCGGCCGGAGGCCGAGCTCGCGGGCCCGCCCGGCGGTGGCGAGGACGAGCGCGCAGGCGCCGTCGGTGATCCCCGAGGCATTGCCGGCGCTGATGACCCCGTCCTTGCCGAAGGCGGGCGGCAGCCTGGCGAGCTTGTCCAGCGTCGTGTCGGCCCGCGCGTGCTCGTCCTCGGTGAGGGGAGCCGCATTCGCCCCCTTGCCCGGCACCGGGACCAGCATCCCGTCGATGTGGCCGTTCTTCCGGGCCAGCGCCGCCCGCGCCTGGCTCAGGCACGCCCACTCGTCCTGCTCGGTCCGGGTGAGGCCGTAGCGCTTGCCCACGGCGTCGCACAGCTCGCCCATGTGCTTGCCGGTGATCGGGTCGATGAACCCGTCCTTGAACATGGCGTCGACCAGGCTGCCGTGACCCATCCGTGCTCCCCACCGCGTCTCGAAGGAGAGGTACGGGATGCTGCTCATGTTCTCGCTGCCGCCGGCGACCGCCACCCCCCCGTCGCCCTCGCGCAGGGCGTAGCGGGCGTGCGTGACGGCCAGGAGCCCCGAGATGCATGCCTGCTGCATCGTGCTGACCGGCACCGACTCCGGCAGGCCGCCGGCGAGAGCCATGAGCCGCCCGGGGTTCGGGCCGTTGCCCGCCTGCCGGGCATGCCCCATCACGCACAGGTCGACCGCGTCCGCCGGCACGCCGGTGCGCGTGACGGCCTCGCGGATCGCCAGACCGCCCAGCTCCACCGCGCCGTGCGCGCGCAGGCCGCCGCCGAACTTGCCGATGGGTGTCCGGGCACCGCCCAGGATGACCACGTCGTCTGCCATCGTCTCCCTCCTACTCGCCCGTGAACCGGGCGGCTCGCTTCTCGAGGAACGCGCGGACGCCCTCCGCCTTGTCGGCCGTCCCGCAGCACATCGCGAACAGCATGCGCTCGAGGTCGCCCCCGGCCTCGACGCCGAGCTCCCGGCTCGCCAGCACCGCCTCCTTGGCCGCACGGAGGGCGAGCGGCGGGCGCTGCGCGAGCGTGTCGGCGAGCGCCTGCGCCTCCGCCCGGAGCCGCTCGTGGCCGGCCACGCGGTTGACGAGGCCCCACGCGAGCGCCGTCGGGGCGTCGATCGGCTCGCCGGTCAGCACCATCTCCATCGCCCGGCCCCACCCCACGAATCGGGCGAGGCGTTGCGTGCCGCCGTTGCCGGGGATGATCCCGAGCTTGATCTCGGGCAGGCCGAGGCGGGCACGCTCCGAGGCGACCCTGAGCGTGCACGCCATGGCGAGCTCGAGCCCGCCGCCCAGGGCGACGCCGTTGATGGCGGCGACCGTCGGCTTGTCCAGGCCCTCGAGCCGCGCCGCGAGCGCGCGGCGGCCGCCGCCGTCGGGCCGTGACTCCGTCGCGAGCGTCCGCACCTGGAGCTCCTGGATGTCGGCCCCGGCGATGAAGGCGCGGTCGCCGGCGCCCGTGAGGACGACGGCGCGCACGGCCGCGTCCCCGGCCGCCCGCTCGACGGCCTCCGCCAGCCCACGGACCGTCGCCCGGTCGAGCGCGTTGAGCGCCGCCGCCCGGTCGACGGTGATCCAGGCCGTCGACCCGCTCAGCTCGTAGCGGACCGGCGGCTCACTGCTCATAGCGGTAGAAGCCCCGGCCGGACTTCCGGCCCAGCAGGCCCGCCCGGACCATCTTGCGGAGCAGCGGGTGCGGCCGATACTTCGGGTTCCCGGTCTCGCGCACCATGCTGTCGGAGTTCGTCACGTGCAGGTCGACGCCCACCAGGTCGATGAGGGCGAGCGGCCCGATGGGGAAGCCCGCGCCGAGCCGCATGGCGGTGTCGATCTCCTCGGCGGTCGCGACGCCGTCGGCCAGGATGTCGACGGCCTCGTTGCGCATCGCCATCATGATGCGCGACACGATGCCCCCCGGCGCCTCGCGCGCGACCACCGCGGTCTTGCCGATCCGGCCGGCCATCGCCCGGGTCGCCTCGACCGTCGCCTCCGAGGTGAGGAGGCCCGGCACGAGCTCGACGAGCCTCATGATCGGCGCGGGGTTCATGAAGTGCATCCCGATGCAGCGGTCCGGCCGCTTCGTCGCCGCGGCGATCTCGGTCGGCGAGAGGATCGAGGTGTTGCTGGCGAGGACCGTTCCCGGCGCGCAGGCCCGGTCGAGCTCGGCGAAGACCCGCTTCTTCGTCTCGAGATCCTCGAGGACCGCCTCGACGACGAACGTCGCGTCCCCGGCCGCGTCCTCGAGCACGGTCGTCTGGCGGATCCGGCCGAGGGTCCGCTCGACCTCCTCCGCCGCGAGCTTGCCCTTGGCCGCGAGCCCCTCGAGGTTCCGCCGCATCGCCGTCGTCGCCCGGGTGAGCACCGCCTCGCTCACGTCGGTCTGCGCGACGGCGAAGCCGAACTGCGCGAAGACCTGGGCGATGCCCGTCCCCATCACGCCCGCTCCGAGGACCGCGATCCTGTCGCTCGACGCCGCTGCCGCCATGCCGTCCTCCCGCGTCACACGAAGGCCCGGAGGCCGAGCTCGTGCGAGCCGATGATCAGCTTCTGCATCTCCGAGGTCCCCTCGACGATCAGGTTCAGCCGGGCGTCCCGGAAGTGGCGCTCCACCGGGTACTCGTCCGAGTAGCCGTAGCTGCCGTGGACCTGGAGCGCCCGGGAGGCGACGCGCAGGGCCATCTCGCTGGCGTAGTACTTCGCGATGGACACCTCGCGCGAGTTCCGCCGGCCCTGCTGCTTGAGGAACCCGGCCCGGTAGACGAGGTACCGGGCGGCCTCCATCTCCGTCACCATGTCGGCGATCGCCTCCTGCACGAGCTGGAAGGAGGCGATCGGCCGGCCGAACTGGGTGCGCTCGAGCGCGTACCGCTTGGCGGCGTCGATGCAGGCGCGGGCGATGCCCACGCAGCCCGCGGCGGTGGTGTAGCGGCCGTGGTCGAGCGCGGCGAGGGCGACACGCATGCCGTGGCCGACCTCGCCCAGCACCGCATCGTCGCCGACCTCGACGTCGGTCAGGTAGACCTCGGCCGTCGAGGCCGCCCACATGCCGAGCTTGCCGTGGATCTCCCGCCGCTCGAGCCCGGGCGCCGGCAGGTCGACGAGGAAGGCCGTGACCCGGCTCTCGCCGCCCGCCGCCGGCGTACGCGCGAAGACGATCGCGAGATCCGCGACGGTGCCGTTGGTGATCCACATCTTGGTGCCGCGCAGCACCCACCGGTCGCCCTTTCGCACCGCCTGCGTCTGCAGGCTCGCCGAGTCCGAGCCGCTGTTGGGCTCGGTGAGGCAGAAGCAGCCGATCTTCCGGAGGGCCGCGAGCTCCGGGAGGTAGCGCCGCTTCTGCGCCTCGGTCCCGAAGCCGAGGACCGCGAGGGTCGCCAGCGAGGTGTGGACGTTGTAGAAGCTCCGGACGACGTTGCAGACGCGCGAGAGCTCCTCGGCCACGAGCCCGTGGCTCAGGTAGTCCATCTCCGAGCCACCGTACTCCTCGGGCAGGATCCCGGCGAAGAGGCCCTGCTTCGCCAGCTCGTCCAGCACGTCGCGCGGGAAGCGCCCCGCCCGGCTGTACTCGCGCACGCGCGGGGCGATGATCCGCTCGGCCCACGCCGCGACGCTGTCGCGGACGAGGACCTGGGTCGGCGTGAGGTCGAAATCCATGGGTCAACGCCTCCGTGGGGCACGGGCGGCCGGCGCCCGGTGGGCCGACCCGACGCGCCCGCCGCTGTCCGCGGCGAGCGCCAGGCCGAGGTGCTCCGAATCGTGTCCCGTCCATCGACTCGCGTCGCGGGTACCTGTCAAGGACATCAGGCCGGCCGGGCGCGCGCGGTCACCCGGACCTCCGGCGTGTCGAGCCGCACCGAGGCGAACCGCCGCTCCGTGACCAGGGCGCGGACCAGGTCGACGAGCGGCGTGGCGACCGAGGGCGGGCGTCCGGCGAGGGGAGGCGCGGCCAGCATCGCCTCGACGTGCTCCTCGGGAAACATGATCGGCAGGAGAACGTCCTCGTCGGAGATTCCCCCGCCGAACCTTGCACGCACTCGTTCGATGACTGACTTTTCGGGCTCCCGACTGGTATACAGCCGTGCGGCTGGCGTCTGGTGGATCCGGTCGAGGACGTCCGGCGCAAGGGGCGCGAGCGGTTTCCCATAATGCCCCAGCGCGTACCGGATCACCTCGTCGGGCACCGTCCGGTACCGTTCTCCCTGCACGACGTTGATCACCGCCTGGGTCCCCACCAGCTGTGAGGTCGGCGTGACCATGTTGACGTAGCCGAGTTCTTCTCGGACCCGCGCTGCCTCCTCGAGGATCTCGTCGAGCTTGTGCTCGAGGCCGATCCGGCTGATCAGGGAGAAGGTCGAGCTTGGGCCAAGCACCGAGCTGGGCCCCGGCCCGACGATCCTGCGCCCACGAAACGCCTCGATCTCGTCTCGTCCGATCCCGGCGTCCTGGATGCACTCGGTGAAGGCTTCGATGATAAGGTCTTCGGCGGGCTTGTCCCAGTGCTCGCCGAACCTGAAGCACCCAGTGCTCCGTCTTCGGTCCTCTGAGCGTCTCACACGTCCATCTCGCGGATGGATCCCGCGGCGCGAATCCTTGCTTGGGTTCGCTCCTGGATCTCCTCGACAGTGAAGCCGGGCGCGATCTCCCTGAGGACGAACTCGCCATGGGCGATTTCGATGACCGCCAGCTCAGTGATGACCAGGGAGACGCAGCGGCCGGCCGTCAGCGGATAGGTGCAGCGCTCGACCAGTTTCGCCTCGCCACTCTTGCTCGTATGCTTCATGACGACCACCACCCGCTTGGCCCCAGCGGCAAGGTCCATTGCGCCTCCCACACCCCCCAGGACACGGTCCGGCACCTTCCAGTTGGCCAGGTCGCCGCTGGACGAGACCTGTAACCCGCCGAGGATCGCCAGGTCGAGATGGCCTCCCCGAATCATCGCGAACGACTCGACGCTGGGGAAGATCGAGGCGCCCGGCAGCAAGGTGACTGGCCGCTTCCCGGCGTCGATGATGTCACGATCTTCCTGTCCGGCCGGGGGCGGCGGCCCCATCCCGAGGATCCCGTTCTCCGACTGGAAGAACACGGTTCGACCGGGGGGGATGTGCTCGAGGATCAGCGTCGGCAGCCCGATGCCCAGGTTGACGAAGCCGCCATCCGGGAGCTCGCGAGCCGCGCGGCGGACGATCGCATCGCGGGTCAATGGACGTCCCATGAATACCCCACGACGACCAGCCGGTCCACGTAGATGCCGGGAGTCCGCACCTGATCGGGGGGGATCTCCCCGGGTTCCACGAGTTCCGCCACTTCGGCGATGGTGACGTCGGCAGCGGCCGCCATCGTCGGGTTGAAGTTGCAGGCGGCGTAACGGTACGCCAAATTGCCGAATCGATCCGCGCGATGAGCCCGCACCAGGGCGAAGTCGGCGTGAAGCGGCAGCTCGAGAACATACTCGCGGCCATCGATGATCCGTCTCTCCTTGCCTTCAGCGAGCGGGGTGCCAACGGCGACGGTAGTGTAGAAGCCTCCGATCCCTGCCCCGCCCGCCCGGATCCGCTCGATGAAGGTGCCCTGCGGAAGGGTCTCGATGTCGACCTCCCCTCGGAGGAACTGCTCCTCGACGGCTCCTTGCTTGCGCTGTCCCGGAAAGGTGCAGATTACCTTTTGTACCTGCCGGTTCCGGACCAGCGTCTCGATGCCGCCTCCCTCCATCAGACCGGCGTTATTGTTGATGAAGGTGAGCCTCTTTGCTCCCGTCTCGGCCAGCGCCGCGAGCAGCGCCTCGGGCACGCCCGATCCGCCGAACCCACCCACCATGATCGACGCCCCGTCCGGGATGCCGGCCACCGCGCCACCCGGTGACGGATAGACCTTCACCATTGGTCCCTGGCCATCATGCCGATGTCGGCTCGACGCCGGCAAAGGTCTCGGGAAGACCCCAGAACTCCACGAACTCCCGCCTGAAGCGCTCCGACGCGGCCAGACACTGGTTCAGCGCGGCTCGGGCCGGCTCGGGCAGTTCACCAGCGAGAATTCGAAGGCGTTGCTGCTCGACGTACTGACCGGCGGGCATCCCGCGTGACCGTCGCCTGGCGCGGATCTCAGCTCGCCGGCGTCCCGTCGCGTTCTCATCGACGCTTCCATCGTTGACGACGACGCCGTAGACGTGCTCCGCGGTCCCCGGAGTGACGAGGCCGAGGCCCAGATCCGCGGCCACCGCCACGGGATTGCGTTCGAGCGGATCGCCGTAACCGCCGGTCGCGCCGTTTATCTGCTGCCAGAGCTGGTTGCGCCGGACCTCGCGCGCGATCACGACGGCATCGGTGCACTCGGTCACGCCGTCGCCGAGTCTGGTCCAGTCCGGCGTCAAGGAGTCGGCACCTTCGGAATGAGGTATGTCGAGGCGGGCAGCCACGAGCCGGCTCAGGTCGAAGCCCGAGACGATCCGGCGGTAGTTCGCGCTCGCGGGATAGCCGCCCATCAGGCCAGGGCTCGCGAAGACGCGGCTGCCGCCCATGCTCGACGCCATCTCGACCTGGTCCACGAGCGCGACGAGGTACAGCGATTCCAGCCCGCTTCCGCCCCGGTACTTGCCGAACCCGGGGTCGGGGTAGATCCGACGCCCGAGGTAGATCTGCGGAAACATCTTCTCCCAGAGCTCCACGTCGCCGCAGTCTCCCTGCGGGTTCCAGACGGCGTAACAGACGTCGACGCCATCCCTCACCGCGGTGGCGGGAACCCCCGAGCACGACAGCTCGAAGTTGTTGATGCTGAAGCGCCGGCCGTACTGGTCCACGCCGCCCGTTCGCATGGCGCTGGTGAGCCCGTGCCCGGCCGTCACCTCTTCGCGGAAACCGCGAGCGTAGTAGGCGAATGACAGGCACGTCGTGATGCCGCTGCAAGATACGATGGCCGTCGCCCAGTTGCCGACGGCATAGGACGGATCAGGAGGATTCAGGCAGGAATGCGGTAGGTGCCAGCGATCACCCTCGATCAGGTGCTGGATCCCATAGTTGTACTTGATATCGTAGAAGACGTTCTGGATCAGCATGCTGATCATGTTCCCGACGGTGGTCGGCTGGGATGCGTTGAACGAGTGGAGGCCCGCCGGAGACGTCCCATCGAAATCGAGGCGGATCTCCCCGTCGGGACTCACCTGGAGCTCGATTGGCATGATCAGCTCATGGTCACGGGCGTAACGGACTGGCTTGTCCTTCCACGGCACGGCGTGGAACGAGACGGCGCGGTACCGCCCCGGGAACAGCACCTGCGTGACGCGGGTGAGGCACGCGCGGCGGGTGTCCTCGATGTACTCGTACAGCGCGGGCAGGAAGTACTGTCGGCCGTACTCGGTGACGAGCGCCTTCACGCCGTCACGGATCAGCCGGCAGCCGGCGATGCGGGCGCGCTGGTCGAGGAGCCAGTACACGGGCGTCCGCGTCCCCCGCTCGATCATCACCTCGAGGTCGTGGCGGATGCGGTCATCCTCGGCCACCTTCACACACGGCAGGTAGATCCCTTCCTCGTAGCGAGTGAGGGCCGACACGGGGTTACCACCGGGTTCCGATGCACCGGTTTCGGGGACATGGGTCAGGCCGCCCGCCCAGCCGATCAGCTCATCGCCGGAGTAAATGGGAGTGACAATGGTCTGGTCCGGCGAGTGCGCGCCGCCCAGAAAAGGATCGTTGTTGAAGAAGTAGTCGCCCTCGCGGATGCCGACCAACTCCTCGTAGTCGTTCTCGAGGAGAAACCGGATCGTGCCGCTCATGCTCGACACGTGGAGCAGGAGGCCGGTGGAGAAGCACACCGACTCGCCCTCGGGAGTGAAAAAGGCGAAGATGCACTCGCCGATCTCCCTCACGACCGGAGAAGCCGAGACGCGCCGCGCGGTCTCACGCGCGTTCTGGACGAGCCCGGCGAGCCGCGTGTAAAGGATCTCCCACTTGACCGGATCGGCCTCCTTGAGGCTCAGCCCGGGGTATCGGCCCGCACCGACCTCGCGCTCTCGCGCCGTGAGTCGCTCTCGCAACATCCCCATGCGCGTCTCTCCTCGCGTCGTCGCCGCTACCTGAGCCAGGCGTTGAGGTGTTCGTCAATCTCCACCCGCCGATCGGGAGGCACGACCAGTGTCGTCGACGAGTTCTCGATGATCGCCGGGCCGTTCACGACGGCGCCCGGTGACTGCTCGCCCCACTCGTACACCTGCGTGTCGACGCGGGTGGCGTCAAACCAGCAATGCCGGCGCCCCTTCGGTGAGGCGGATGAGTTCGAACGCCGCGCATACCGCCGCAGCTTCGGCTTGGTCTTCTCGACCGCCGCCACGAGGCCGACCTCGAAGATGTCGTATCCGGCGCGCGTATACTTTGCCGCGCTCGCGTAGATACGCTCGTAGTCCGTCTCGAAGGCCGTGATCAGCGCGTCCCACTCCTGCACGGTCGAGATCCTCGAGACAGGTGATGTGATGATCAGGTCGTCGAGCTGCCGGCTGTAGCGGACCATCGCGAGCCGGCGGAATCGGATCTGCCCGGCGACGAAGCCCTCGCGCCGCAATTGCTGGCTGGCTTGCGCCTCCAACTCCTCCCAGACTTGGTTGATCCGCGTGCCGAGATCGAGCTTTACGTGCGCGACCGCTGTCGGCGGCACCACGACGTTCACCGCGCGGATGTAGTGATGCTCGTAGTCGGCGGCGGCGGCGCCGAACGCCGAGAAGGCGGCGGAGAACGGCAGCGCGAGCACGCCCCCGAGCGGGACGCCCGACGTGTAGCCGGCAGCGTGGGTAGGGCCGGCGCCGCCAAAGGCAAGGAGGTGATAGCGACTCACCTCACCGCCATGGGCCATCACCATCCCGAGGAGGGCGTCGCGCATCTTGACGTCGACGAGGCGCTTGATCCCCGTCGCCGCCTCGGGCACCGAGATCCCGAGCGGCCGCCCTACTCGCTCCTCGATCGCGCGCCAGGCGCGCTCGGCGCTGAGCTTGATGCGTCCTCCCAGGAAGTAGTCGGGATCGAGATAGCCGAGGGCGACGTCCGCGTCGCTGACGGTGGGATTCTCGCCGCCCCGGTCGTAGCAGGCTGGGCCCGGTTTCGCGCCGGCGCTGTCCGGTCCCACTTGCAGCCGTCGGGTGAGCGGGTCGACCCAGGCGATCGTTCCTCCTCCTGCGCCGATGGAGCTCACCTGCGCCACCGGCACGCCGAGAACCATCCCTGAGCAGACCGGTTCTCGGTCCACCGTGATCCGGCCCCCGTTGACGAGTCCGACGTCGAAGCTGGTGCCGCCGACGTCCGTCGTGATGACGTTGTCGAAGCCGTAGAGGTGGCCGATGTACTGGCCGCCGATGAGACCGCCCACCGGGCCGGACTGCACGGTCTCGACGGCCTTGATGTCACGACCAGCGGCGAGCCCTCCGGACGACTGCATGACCTGCAGCGCGCCGCGAAATCCCCCGGTCGCGAGTCGCTCCTCGATGCGGCCGAGCGCCGCGCGGAAGCACGGCGAGGTGTAGGCCTCGATCACCGTGGCATTCAGCCGGGAGAGCTCCCGGAGGACGGGGCTGACGTCGACGCTCGAATAGACCGGAATCTGCACGCCGCGCTCCGCGGCGAGGCCACGAATCAGCTCGGCGGCCCGACGCTCGTGGGAGGGGTTCTGCCACGAGAACAAGAAGCAGATCACGATAGCCTCGACGCCCGCGGCGATCAGCTCGTCCCCCGCCCGGCGGACCTCATGCTCGTAGAGCGGGACTCTCTCGCTGCCGAGGCAGTCGACGCGCTCGGTCACGCCCTTCATCCGATCGAGTGGGATGAGGGGCGTCGTGTGCCGGTGGACACGATAGTGGATGCGGTCCTCCAGGTCGTGCTCCTCCCAGGTCTGCCGGCCGCGCTCGATCATGAGCACCTGCTCGAAGCCTTTCGTGACGATGCCGCCGAGCCGCACGCCGCCGCGGGTCAGAAGGGTGTTCAGCACGATCGTCGTCCCGTACCCGATCACCGTGAGCTCGCCGCAGAGATCGTCGAGCGAGATGCCGAGCTCTCTCGCCGCATCCTCGAGCGAGTCGAAGTAGCCGCTCGCGACGTCGTCCGGCGTGGTGGACGCCTTGGCGACGAGGAAGTCGCCGTCCTCGTCGACGACGAACGTATCGGTGAAGGTGCCGCCGGTGTCGGTGTAGCAGAGCTTCTGGCGACGCCGTCCGGAGCTGCTCATCCGCCAGCTTCTCGGCGTGACGGAACCGGCACGTCGCCGAAGACCCGCTCGCGCAGTGCCGCATGCTCGGAGTAGAAGCCCGCGATATCGGGCAGCGCCGCGAACGTGAAGGGATAGCCGGGCGGCACCGCCTCCGTGTCGAGCAGACTGTCGCAGCCGGGGCAGTAGAACTCACGGAGGATCATCCAGTCAGGATCTGCGGCGCGTGGCCCCTGGTAGATCTCACCATCCCGGCAGTCGCGCTCGTAAACCGAGGCGCCGAGCTTCCAGTTGCGCCGATAGTCACCGAACTCGTGACCGCACGCGCATTTGACGATCAGGTCGCCACGCCTCAGGACGACATACAGGTGTTCCTGGAGAGGCACGACGATGCGCTCGTGCCACGGCACGCGTCCCTGCTCGATCTCGAGGATCTTCTCGAACCGGTTCTCCTCCTTCGGGCGGCTCTGGATCTCCTGCAGAGTCGCGTCGGGGACTTCGCCGTCCAACAGTTGCTGCAGGATGGCTTTCGGCCAGTCTACCGGCTCGCGTCTCCATGCCATCGCGATTCTCCCTGTGACGCGTGGAGCGCTGAGGACTAGTCGGCGTACAACATCG
Organism: Candidatus Rokuibacteriota bacterium; assembly: GCA_016188005.1. Lineage (NCBI taxonomy): Bacteria > Candidatus Rokuibacteriota > Candidatus Rokuibacteriota bacterium. The sequence goes on from JACPIQ010000109.1 coordinate 45,630, forward strand.
CCTTGCGAGCGTCGGGCTCGATGAGCGACCAGATCGAGCGGCAGATCTCCCCGAACGCCGCGGTCGCCTGGACGTCGTCGGTGCGAGGGCGCGGAATGTCGTTGTCGACGGTCTTGATGACCCGTCCGGGCCGCGTCGACATGACGAAAATCCGATCCGACAGGAGCACCGCTTCCTCGATGCTGTGCGTGATGTAGATCATCGTCTTTCGCTGCTCGCGCGGCCGGTCGTCCCCCCAGATCTTCAAGAGCTCGCTCTGGAGGATTCGCCGCGTCTGCGCGTCCACCGAAATCAGCGGCTCGTCGAGCAGGACCAGCTCGGGATCGTTCACGAGCGTTCGGGCAAGCGCGGCGCGCTGCTTCATGCCCCCGGACAGCTCGTGCGGATAGGCGTCGGCGAAGCCCGCGAGGCCGACCAACTCGATGAAGTCCTGCACGCGTCTGGCACGCTCCGGCTTCCGGAAGCCGCGGTACCGCAGCCCCAGCTCGACGTTGTGAAAGACGGTCTTCCAGGGAAGCAGGGCGTAATGCTGGAAAATCATGCCCCGCTTCCAGCTCGGGCCCTGCACCCGCTCGCCCCTGAAGTACACGTCTCCATCGCTGGCGCCCTCGATTCCGGCAATGATCCGCGCCAGCGTGGACTTCCCGCAACCGCTCGGACCGACGAGTGCGATGAACTCGCCCTCGTCGATCGTGAAGGAGGCGTCGGACAACGCGAGGACGTTGCCGCGCCCACGCCGGGCGGCAAACATCTTGGAGATCTTCTCCGCCGAGAGGATGTGCGGCATGGCGTCGGCCTCAGTGGACGTCCCAGGGCGTGAGCCGCTGCTGCACGTATCGCATGATCCTGTCGGAAAGGAACCCCAGCGCGCCAACGATGACCATGCCGATGATCACGACCGGCGTGTTCACGTACTCCCGGGCCATGGTCATCATGTAGCCCAGGCCGCTCTGGGCGCCGGTAAGCTCGGCGGCGACGAGGACCATCCAGGCGATGCCGATCGAGATCCGAACGCCGGTGAGGGCCACGGGGAGCATCCCGGGAAGCACCACGTCCTTGATGACATCGCGCGGTTTGCCGCCGAGCGTCAGCACGCCGTACACCGCCTCGCGATCGATGCCCCGCACGCCGGCGATCGTGTTCAGCAGGATCGGAAAGAACGTCCCGAGGAAGATGATGTAGACCTTCTGCAGTTCGCCGACGCCGAACCACAGGACGCTCAGCGGGATCCAGGCGATGGGCGGCACGGGACGCAGCAGCTCCACGAAGGGATCGACGACACGATTGACGCTTCGCCACCACCCCATGGCGACACCCAGCGGGATGGCCACCAGGATGGCGAGGAAAAACCCCGACAGCGCCCGGGTCGCGCTGGCGAGGATGTGGCCGTACGTGTCGACGTCGGCGAGAGCCTGGATGAGCTTGACGAAGATGACCTGGACCGGTGGCAGGAGCGCCGCGAAGCGAGGATCGATCGCGTAGAGCGAGATGATCTGCCAGGCCACCAGCGCGACGCCGATGAGCGCGACGCGGCTCAGCCCGTCGAGGACGAAGTGCGGTGTGGCGAATCGCCGCCGCCTGGCAGTCGCGCTCGAGTTCCGCACCGGTCACTTCCCGGGCTGGTACCACACTCCGAAGTAGTACCAGGGCTTTGACACATCAGCGGGCTGCGGCCAGGGGATCGGCACGTTCATCTCCGACACGAGGTACATCTTGTCCGGGAAGTAGAGACTTCCCTTGTTCACGTCGGCGATGGCGTCCTTCGCCGTGAAGCCGGGCCGCATCCACGAAGAGTCGTTCCTGACCCAGCCGAGCTTCTTGAACGTCCGGTCGACGAAACTCGTGTCGTAGCTCGCCTTGACCTCCGCGGCGCTGAGCTTCTTCGGTAGCTGCTTCCATTCCACGAGGAGGCCGCTCAGGAACTCCGCCTCCGCGGCGATGAGGTCGACCGCCGGGTAGTTCGCGCTCGGCGGCAGCTTCGCGTAGAGGTTGTTGACGTCCCTCCACTGCGGGGCTAGCTTCGTCTGCTTTAGCGCGGGGACCATGTCGCGGTACAGCCTCATCGCCTCGGCGGGGTTCTTGTAGGCCCACGCGAAGGCCTCCATCGTCATGTCGACGACGGCCTGCGCGACATCCGGAGCGTTCCGGATAATGTCCTCGTGCATGTACATCGTGTAGAAGTTGTAGTGGGCATACAGCGGCCAGCGCTCCTTCAGGAACCCCTCGAGTTCGCCGTTGTAGATGCCGAAGGAGAGCGCGACCGCCGCGTCGAGACCCTTCGGCATGGTCGCGGCCTCGGCCCAGCCCATCGGCACAACCTTCACCTTGTTTAGGTCGACGCCGTGATGCCTTCCGAAGGCGGCGAACATGTACTGCGCAGACGAGCCGACCGCCATGCCGACCCGCTTACCCTCGAGGTCCTTCGGTGTCTTCAGGTCGCTGTTCGGAGGGACGACGAGCGAGACCGGGTAGGAAATCATCGAGACGAGGAGGCCTTTCGCCGGCAGCCTCTTGCTCATGATGGACACGTACGGGCCTTCACCGACCCAGGCGATCTGGATCTGTCCTCCGGCGAAGGCCTCGTTCTGAGGAGGCCCACCGGCGAAGGGCGCGAACTGGACCTCGAGACCACGCTTGCGCGCGAGGTCCATGTGTTTGATGACCCCTGTATAGGCGTCGTAGAAGGCGATCGTCGCATGGCCCCACTTGAGCGGCCAGTAGCCGCGGCTCTTCAGCCACTGGACCGACTTCTCCGACACCTTCTCGTAGGGCAAGGGCCAGCCACCCTCAGTGAACTGTTCGGCAGCGAGGCCGGGAGTCGGGTACGCGATCATCGTGAGCGGCAGGGCGAAGAAGAGGAGAACGGACACGAGCGCGGGAGCAATTGCTCGCTTCATGGATTCCCTCCGGCGTTGCGATCCATGGGGCCTGGTCGGTACAGCGCACCGCTGCCATCTGGTCCGGATGTCGGAACAACTTTCCGTATATCGTGGCCTGTACCTCTACTCGCCTCGGGATTGCCTGTCAAGGACATCAGGCCGGCCGGGCGCGCGCGGTCACCCGGACCTGCGCCGTGTCGAGCCGCACCGAGGCGAACCGTCGCTCCGTCAGCAGGGCGCGGACCAGGTCGACGAGCGGCGTGGCGACCGAGGGCGGGCGGCCGGCGAGGGGCGGCGCGGCCAGCATCGCCTCGACGTGCTCCTCCGGAAACATGATCCGGAGCAGCAGCTCCTCGTCGGTGATGCGGCCGCCGAACCTCGCCCGGACGCGCTCCACCATCGGCGCAGGGGGTTCCACCCGCGCGTGCTCACGCGCGGCCGGTGTCGCGAGGATCCGGTCCATGACGGCGGGGTCGATGGGGGCCAGCGGCCTGCCGTAGTGACCGAGCGCGTACTTCACGACCTCCACCGGGATCGTGCGATAGCGCTCCCCCTGGACCACGTTGATGACCGCCTGCGTGCCGACGAGCTGGGAGGTCGGCGTGACCATGTTGAGGTACCCGAGCTCCTCGCGTACCCGGGCGATCTCCTCCAGGACCTCGTCGAGCCGGTCCGCCAGGCCGGCCTCCGCCAGCTGGGCAGTGAGATTCGTCATCATGCCGCCCGGCACCTGGTGACGGTAGTGGAACGGGTCGTACTCGACGGGGCGGCCGAGCGGCTTGCCCGCGGCCTCCGCCTCCGCGCGGAAGTGGACCGCCATCGCCTCCAGGCCCTCGCCCTCCAGCGCGGCCGGACGCCCGAGCCGGCGGGCGTAGTCGACCATGCGCTCGGTCGGCGGCAGCGACGTGGCGTGGGCGAGCGGCGAGATGGCCG
>JACPIQ010000110.1 GCA_016188005.1 Candidatus Rokuibacteriota bacterium
CGGCTGATGCAGGCCCTGGTCACGGAGTTGGCCGCGGTCGTGGCGGCGGTGGGCAGTTATCGACAGGCGATCGACGATTTTTTCGCGACCATGCCGGCGGCGGCGTGGGCCCGGACGCTGCCGGTCGGTGAGCACGGGGTGACGGTGCCCACGCTGTGGGCCCGCCTGGGCGATGCCCCCGGGCGGTGGGAGTCGTTTCGGCATCTGCAGGCGCAAGCCGGGATGGTGCCGGTTACCGTGCGGAGTGGGAAACTGGTGGTGGTGCAGTTCCGCTTCGCCTGCGACAAGCAGCTGCGCTACGCCGTGGACCAGTTGGCGTGGCTGTCCCTGCAGCGCAGTGAGCGGCCGGTGGCCAAGTCTGGCAGGTTACGTCACGGTGACGGGGGCCGACCGACGGGGCGACCGCCGCCGGAGAGCATTCATGTCGGCTTGCATGAAGCGGCTGGCCGTGTCAAGTCGTGTGCCGCCCCGTGTGTCTCGGTTGGGCGTGTTCACTTCCAATGAGCTGGGAGTGACCTTCCCCCGCGCCAAGCGCGAGGGACTGCGCCCGCGGTCGGCGCTACGCGAGCCCGGTGATGGAGCCGTCGGCGGCGACGTCCACCGCCTCCGCGTTGGGATGGCGCGGCAGGCCCGGCATGGTCTGGACATCCCCGGCGAGCGCCACGATGAACCCGGCCCCCGCTGAGACCTCGACCTCGTTGACGGTGAGCCGGAAGTCCCGCGGCCGGCCCAGCAACGTCGGGTCGTCCGAGAGCGAGCGGGGCGTCTTGGCCACGCAGACCGGGAGCCCGCCGTGGCCGAGCGCCTCGATCTCGGCGATCTGTCGCTCGCCGCGGGCCGCGTAGACGACTCCGTCGGCCCCGTACACCCGCCGCGCGATCAGGTCGAGCTTGGCCTTCACCGGCAAGTCCAGGGCGTAGAGCGGGGCGAAGCGGGAGGGCTCGGAGGCCAGCAGCGTCAGGAGCGCGCGCGCCAGCTCCTGGCCGCCCGCGCCCCCCTTCTCGAAGACGTCCGCCACGTGGGCGGCCACGCCGAGGCGCGCGCAATGGTCGATGACGACCCGGTGCTCGCCCCCGGTGTCGGTCGGGTACCGGTTGAGGCCCACCAGGAGCGGCACCCCGAACTGGCGGAGCCCCTCCACGTGGGCGTCGAGGTTGTCGAGCCCTCGCCCCAGGGCGTCGAGGTTCTCCGCCGCCAGCGCCGTCACCGGCACCCCGCCGTGGTACTTGAGCGCGCGGGTCGAGACCACCAGGAGCGCGGCGTCCGGCCGGAGGCCCGCCGCCCGGCACTTGATGTCGAAGAACTTCTCGGCCCCGAGGTCGCTGCCGAAGCCCGCCTCCGTGAGGCAGATCTCCCCCAGCCTGAGCGCCATCCGGGTGGCGACCACCGAGTTGCAGCCGTGCGCGATGTTCCCGAATGGCCCGCCGTGGATGAGGGCCGGCGTCCCCTCGAGCGTCTGCGCCAGGTTGGGGTGGATCGCGTGGCGGAGGAGCGCCGCCATGGCGCCCGCCACGCCGAGGGCTTCGGCGGCGACGGGCCGGCCTTCATGCGTCAGCGCCACGATGATGCGCCCGAGCCGCTGCCGCAGATCGGCCAGGTCCTCGGCCAGGCAGAGCACGGCCATGATCTCGGAGGCGGCGGTGATGAGGAACCCCCCCTCGCGGGGGACGCCGTCGGCCGGTCCGCCCAGACCCAGCACGATGTGGCGAAGCGCCCGGTCGTTGAGGTCGAGCGCGCGCTTCCAGAGGACGCGGCGCGGATCGATCCCGAGGGCGTTGCCGTGATGGAGGTGGCTGTCCAGCGCGGCCGCCAGCAGGTTGTGCGCGGCGCCGATGGCGTGGAGGTCGCCCGTGAAATGCAGGTTGATCTCGTCACCGGGCAGGACCTGCGAGCGGCCGCCGCCGGTGCCGCCGCCCTTGAGCCCGAGCGTGGGGCCGATGGACGGCTCGCGGAGCGCGACCACGGCGCGCGCGCCCGTCCGGCAGAGCGCCTGGGCGAGCCCGATGGCCATGGTGGTCTTGCCGTCCCCGGCCGGCGTCGGCGTGAGGGAGGAGATGACCACGAGGCGGCCATCGGGGCGCGAGCGGCGAGCCTCGATCGCAGGGAGCAGCACCTTGGCCGCGTACCGCCCGTAGGGCACCCACTCGGCGTCGGCCAGACCCAGCTCCCCCGCCACGTCCGCGATGGGGCGCGGCCGGCTAGCGTCGTGCCGGGACGGGGTCGAGGTCGGCATCGGGCATGACCTCCCGGAGCCAGGCAGGGATGGCGATCATCTTCCGGGTCGCCGGGTCCCAGCAGGCGTGTCGCGTGTACCCGGTGGCGATCAGGTCGGAGGCCTCGTCGCGGATCTCGTAGGAGAAGGTGAAGCTCGCCCGCTTGCGCTCGCTCACGCGGCAGGTGACGCCGAGCAGCGCGTCGAGGCGGGCCGGCTTCACGTACCGCACGAGGGCCTCGACCACGGGCATGTGGATCCGGCGGTCCACCTGGGCCATCGGCAGGCCCGCCTGCCGCAGGTATTCCACCCGCCCCACCTCGAAATAGGTGAGGTAGTTGCCGTAATAGACCACCGACATGGTGTCGGTGTCCTTGTAGCGCACGCGGACGTGGGTCGTGGCCGGCATCGAGGCTGGGCGCGCCCCGGCTACAAGTACTGGCCGTAGCGGATCTTCTCGACGACCTCGCGGATGCGGCGGTAGGCGTCGATCTGCTGGAGCAGGTCCTGGGTGGTGACGAGCCCCGCGTCCCGCCCCTCCCCCGCGGCGGACACCTTCTGCTCGAGCGCGCGCCGGAGCACCTCCGAGATCTCGGCCCCGCTCATGCCGCCCATGGGGGGGAGGAGCGAGCGGAAGTCCAGGCTCTCGAAGAGCGTGCGCCCGGCGGCGTGCTCGGCGCGCGCCTTCGCGAGCTGCAGGATCTCCTGCTGGGCGGGCCCGTCGGGCACGCTCACCTCCACGAGCCGGTCGAGCCGGCCCGGGGCCACCAGCGTGGGATCCACCGAGTCCGTCCGGTTGGTGGCGGCGACGATGATCATCGGCGAGAAGTCGTCGAGGCTGTCCATCTTCTCGCAGAGCGCCGCCACCAGGCGCGCGCTCGCCTCCCGGGCCTGGGCGGGCGAGAGCAGGTGCTCGAGCGACAGCGCGTTGGCCTCGTCCAGGAACACCACGGCCTTCCCCTCGCCCTTGGCGATCCCCAGGATCTCCTGCAGGAGCTCGCCCGTGTTCGGGCCGAACTTGGAGGTGAGGTTCATCAGCTTCAGGTGGTAGAAGATTGCCCCTGCGGTCGTGGCCAGCGCGCTCGCGAGCATGGACTTGCCGGTGCCGGGCGGACCGTAGAGGAGCAGGCCCTTGGGCGGGGTGATACCCCACTTGCGGTAGAGTTCGGGATCCGTCAGCGCCGTGGCGAAGGCGCGCACCGCCGCCTTGGCCTGGGCCAGGCCGCCGATGTCGTCGAACGAAGTCTCCGGCTTGATGACGACGACGACCCGTCCGCTCAGGTCGCCGAACTTCTCCCCGAGCTTCGCGAAGACGTCCTCGATGCGGCGCTGGATCGCCCACTGCTGTCCGCCGTTCGCCGGCGGCTCGGGGGTCTCCTTGACCTCCTCGGCGGCCACGGTCAGATCCTCGGCGGGGCGCCTGCCGGCGGCTGGAGGCGCTCGGACTTCTCGAACACGCGGTCCTCGACGTACACGGGGGCCTTGGCGCGGATGGCCAGCGCGATGGCGTCTGAGGGCCGGGAGTCCAGCTGCATGTCCGCGCCGCCCGCGGCGAGAAACACGGTCGCGTAGTAGATGTCGTCCTTGAGATCGGTGATCACCGCCTTCTTCACCGACACGTTCAGGCGGCCGAAGAGCGTCAGGAACAGGTCGTGGGTGAGCGGGCGCGGGGGCGTGAGGTTCTGCAACGGGAAGGCGATGCCAGTCGCCTCGGCGGCGCCGATGGCCATGGCAAAGGTGCGCCGGTCGCGCTTGCCCTGGAGCACCACGGTGGGCTGGTGCGTGCTCGGGCTCAGCAGGAGCCCGACGACCTCCACTTCCTGGGGCCCGAGGGGTTTCGGGGACGGAGCCTCACTCTTCCCGCCGGCCGCAAGGAGGGCCACGCCGCACACGACCACCAGGCCGAGCGTTGCGATCGCCCCGTGTCCCCTCATCGCTGGCCTCCCCGCCGCGCCCTTCGCCGCAGCGCGCCAGCAGTATCAGCCCGGGGGCAGACCAAGTCAACTCAGCGATGTCCGCGACCGTCCCTTCCCGGCCGCCTCGATGCGCTCCGTGCCCCCCTCGGCCCCCGGAGGCGGGAGCCGCAGGCTCGCGAGCAGCCCCAGCACGAGGCAGAGGCCGAGCCCTGTCCACATGACGGCGTAGCCGAGGCCGTGGGCGACGTAGCCAAACGTCAGGGCGCCGAGCGCATTGCCCACGAGGCAGACGGAGCTGAAGATCCCGACCGCGCTGCTGCGCCGCGACTCGGGTGTCACATCCACCACGAGGGCGGACAGCGCGGGGTAGAGAAAGCCGTGAGCGCCGCCCGCCATCACCCCGGCGAGGAGGAGGAGCGGGAGGACGGGGACGTCCCCGATGGGGCCCAGGAGCCCGCCCAGCAGGGCCAGCACGCCGACCGCAGCCGTCTGGACGAACATCGAGGGCACGATGACAGCGCGGCGGCCGCGCGTGTCGATCAGGCTCCCGCCGAAGACGCGCACCGCGATGGCCGAGCCCGAGTAGCCCGTGTAGAAGAGTCCGAGTCCGGTGACCCCCATGTGCTCGGCGAAGGTCGGGAGGAAGGTGAACAGGGTCCCCGTCCCCAGCCCGAAGAAGAATCCGAGCGCCATGTGGAGGCGGAGAAGCTCCTGCAGCCCCACGCGAAACGCCTCGGCGCCGGGCCCCGCCCCCATGGCGGGCGGCCGCACGTTGGGGGTGCGGAACACGAGGACCAGCGCCACCGCGGCCACGAACGACGAGATGGCGAAGGACCAGCCGAAGCCCAGATGCCGGATCACGACCTCCCCGATCAGCGGCGCCACGGCCGTGGAGACAAGCCCCGAGAGCCCGAAGATGCCCAGCGCCCAGCCACGCCGTTCCACGGGCACGAGATCCACGATATGGACGTAGTTGGCGACGAAGAAGAGCGAGAAGGCGATGCCGTGCAGGGCGCGCAGGACCGCGGCGAGCGGGATGGGAACGCCGACGATGAAGACGGCGGAGGAGAGCGTGAGCAGGCCCACCCCCAGCCGCATGAAGAAGCGGCGGCCCAGCCAGTCCACCCACACGCCGATCAGCGGCTGACAGAGGATGCCGGCCACGCTGAACATGCTCTGGACGAGGCCGACCTCCGCCTCGCTGCCCCCGAGCCGCTTGACGTAGAGCGGGAGCAGCAGGAAGCCATTGAGCGCGAGGAAGAACAGGAAGTTGGTGAGCATGGCCCGCGCGTACGGGCCGCTCAGCAGGATCTGGAGCGCGGGGGTCACCGGGCTGGCGGCCGGACCGAGCGCCGCAGTAGAATGGCGTGCGACATGAGACGGCGCGAGTATAGCACGCGGGCTCCGGCGTGATCACGATCGGCGGCGTTCTCGCCTCCGTCGTCTCGCTCCCGCGGGCCGGGCGCGGGACCTTCCACGCCCCGCAGCGGCTGCAGAGCTGGCCCGGGATCGTCCACGGCGGCGCGCTGCTCGCCGCGCTCGACGCCGCAGCGGCCCGCGCGGGCTTCGCCGGGGCGCCGCGCGTGCTCGAGGGGCGCCTCACCTCCTCCGTCCCGCTCGAGACCGAGCTCGCGCTCGACGCGCGCAAGCGCGATGGCGCCATGACCCTCGCCGTGCTCCAGGACGGCCAGACGCTCACCTCGGCCACGGTCGCGCCGCGCCGCGACGACGGGCCAGCACCCGCGCCGGCCTGGCGCGGCGGCACGGCGGGATGGTCCCTGCCCCTGTCCGAGGACTGCCTCGCCTGCGGCGCGCGAAACCCGCTGGGTCTCCAGGTGGGGCTCTCGTTCGACGACGAGGGCGTCTGGGCGCGGCTCGTGCCGCGGGCGCCCTGGAGCACCGAGGCCGGCGCGCTGCATCCGGCGGTGGCGCCGGTGCTCCTCGACGAGATCGCGTGGTGGCTAGGGGCGCTGATGATGCAGGAGGGCGGGCTGACGAACCGGATCGCCCTCACCCTGCTCGACGGGGCGCTGCCGGCGGGCACGGCGGTGATCGGCGCGGGGCGCTTCGCTCGGGTGGAGCCGATCGACCGCCGGCGGACCTTCTGGCGGACCGCCTCGGCGCTCCTCACCGAGACGGGGACTCCCCTCGCCACGGCCTCCATCGTCTTCCGCGGCGGCCCCGAGTACTCCGCCCGCCAGATGGACTACTTCCGCGCGCGGACGGCCCCCGACCTCTTCCGGAGGATGTTCCCCCGCCACGCGCGGTAGGTGGATCCGAGCCTCAGTTGCTGAAGAGTCGCGTGAAGAAGTTCTTCACGCTCTGCCCGAAGGAGACCGCGCCGTCCTTGGTCCGCTCCCACGCGTTCTTCGCCGGAGGCTCCGCGGCCTGAGCTGCCTCCTTGACCTTCTCGCCGCTGAATTTCGCCCCCTCCACCACGGTGGAGCCGATACCCTTGGCCGTCTCCTCGACCCCCGAGACGACCTCTCCCTTGCCGATCTTCTTCGCCCCGCCTTCCACCCGCTCGGTCGCCGCCTTCACCTTCGAGTCGTCCGCGCCGAGCGCGGGCATCGCCGAGGCGAGGGCGAAGGCGGTCACGACTGCCAGTGCGAGGATTCTCATCCCCAGCCTCCTTTCGTCTGGCCGCCCCCTGTTCGGGGGCCGCCCCTTCCACCATATCAGACGGAGCAAGGCGCATGCCCGATCAACGCCGTCGGCACCTCGGGCGAGGCCGGGGGTTTTCGTTGCGCCAGGCCGGACTCCGGGACGGAACGGGCAGATCGGCCTGTAACCCCTACACGGCGACGATGTAACGATTACAGTCGCGGGACTTCGACCGCGACGGTCACGACGGCCGGGAGGCGCGGGCCTCGGCAGCCTTCGCCTTGAGCGCCTCCCATGCGGCCAGCGGCACGCGCGGGGTCCCGAGTTTCGCCGTGCGTACCGGGGGACCGTGGAAGTCCGAGCCCCCGGTCGCCACGAGTCCCAGGTCCCGGCAGCGCTGGAGGTATCCCGCCGTCTGAGCGGCCGAGTGCTCGTTGTAGTAGCACTCGATGCCCATGAGTCCGGCCTCCACGAGCACGGGGATCAGGTCGTCCGCGTTGCCGATTCCGGGATGGGCCAGCACGGGGACGCCGCCCGCCCGGCGCAGCAGCCGCACGGCATCCTCGGGGGTGAGCCTGGCGCGTGGGACGTGCCCCGGCCTGCCGGATCCGAGCCAGTGGTCGAAGGCCTCGCGGACGCTCTTGACGTACCCGCGCTGCACCATCACCTGCGCCACATGGGGCCGGCCGGCCGAGCCTTCCCGGACCAGCACGAAGACCTCGGCGGGGTCGATGGGCATGCCGAGCGCGGCGAGGCGGTCGGCCATGCGGTGGATCCGCTCCCGCCGCGCCGCGCGCTGGGCGCGGCAGAACTCCTGGAACCATGGTGCCTCGTAGTCCATGCAGTAGCCGAGGATGTGGATCTCGCCGCGGTCCACGTCGCAGTTGATCTCGATGCCCGGCACCACCTCGAGGGGGCGGCAGCGGGCGGCCTCGTCCAGGGCCTCGGCGAGCGCCTCGGTGGAGTCGTGATCCGTGACCGCGAGGATCCGGACGCCGCAGCGCGCCGCCTCCCGCACCAGCGCACGTGGTGTCAGGCTCCCGTCCGAGGCCGTCGTGTGGGAGTGCAGGTCCACCCCGCCCGGCATGGCCGCGCTCAGCGCCGGCCCGCCAGGCGCACGAGGTAGGTGAGCAGCGTCCGCACGCCCACGCCCGTGGCGCCCTTGGGTCCCAGCGGCAGCTCCTTCTCCGCGAAGGCCGTGCCCGCGACGTCCAGGTGCGCCCAGGGGATGTTCCCCGTGAACTCCCGCAGGAAGAGCCCCCCGATGATGGCGCCCGCGCCCCGCTGGCTCGAGACGTTGTTGAGGTCGGCGACGTCGCTCTTGAGACCCTCCTTGTACTCCTCGTGCAGCGGCAGCTGCCACATCCGCTCCCCGGCCGCATCCGCGGCGCCGAGCACCCGCCGGGCGACCGCGTCCGGGCTGCCCAGCACGCCGGAGACGCCGACGCCGAGGGCCATCACGACGGCGCCCGTCAGCGTCGCCACGTCGAGCATCTCGTCGGGCTCGATCTCCCTCGCGGCGTAGGCGAGGGCGTCGGCCAGCGTGAGGCGCCCCTCGGCGTCGGTGTTGCCGATCTCGATGCTGACTCCGTTCAGGGCGCGCACGATGTCCCCGGGGCGCTGGGCCGTGCCCGAGGGCATGTTCTCGGTGGCCGCGATGAGGCCGTGGACCTCGAGGGGGAGCCGCAGCCGGGGGAGTGCCTGGAAAACGGCCAGCACCGCGGCGGCCCCCGACATGTCGTCCTTCATGCGCTGCATGCCGTCGGCTGTCTTGAGGTCGAGGCCGCCCGAGTCGAAGGTGATGCCCTTGCCGATGAGGGCGACGCGCTTGCGGGCGCGCCCGCGCGGCGCATGGGTGAGGTGGATGAACTTGGGGGGCTCCTGGCTCCCCCGCGCCACGCCCAGGAAGGCGCCCATGCCGAGGGCGGCGCACTCGTCACGCTCGAGCACGCGGACCGTCAGGTGCCCGGCCTTCGCGATCTCCTCGGCGCGGGCCGCAAGGTAGGCCGGCGTCACCACATTGGCCGGCTCGTTCACCAGGTCGCGGGCGGCGCAGGTCGCCTCCCCCCAGATCTCGCCCAGTCGCACCCCGTCCCGGGCGGCGGCCTGCTGGCGCCGATCGGGCTCCGCCACGGCGACGGCCTCCAGCACCTTGCCGTTCTTCTCCTTGAGGTACCTGTCGAAGCGGTACGTCCCGAGAATGGCGCCCTCGGCCACGGCCTGGGCGCGCAGGCGCGCGGGCATGCCGTCGACGGGCAGGAAGATGGCCGCGGCCCCCGCGCCCAGGTCCCGGGCGCGCCGGGCGCCGTGGGCGGCGCCGCGGCGCACCGCCTCGGCGCCGGCATCCCGTTTCGGGCCGAGCCCCACCACGAGCACACGGGGAGCGGTCAGCCGGCCGTCGGAGTCGAAGTGGGCGGACTGGCCCGCCTTCCCCTCGAACCTCTCCGCGGCCAGCACGCGCGAGAGGAGACCGCCCAGCACCGCGTCCAGCGTCCGGAGCTCCGGCCCGAGCCGGGCCTCGCCGGCGTGGCGCCCCACCACCAGCATGTCGGCCCGCACCCGAGCCAGCTCCCGCGTCTCGAGAGACAGCTTCATCGGCCCCCCCCTCCTTCCGGTGGCAGAGTGGCGTCTCTGACCCCCACGGCGCGGCGCACCATGTCGGCGATCCCGGCCGTCGTGTCGTAGCGGTCCAGCTCGGCCACCGGCACCCACCGCGCGTCGGCGGCGTCGCTGCCGACCTCGAGGCGCCCCCCCGCGACGCGGGCCGCGTAGTCGATGATGACCCAGTGATAGCGGATCGCCGGGCGAGCGGGCGCGCCGGCTGCCTCGTCGTACACCACGCGGTCGATCACCCCGCAGACGCCGAGGAGGGCCACGCGGACCCCGCATTCCTCCTCCACCTCGCGCATTACCGCGTCCTCGAGGCGCTCCCCCAGGTGGACCAGCCCGCCGGGGATGCTCCACTTGCCCTCGCCGGGTGGCCGGCCACGCTGGACGAGGAGCACGCGCGGGCCGTCCAGCACGACGGCGCCCACGCCCACGCGCGGGGCGTCCGGGTACTCGCGGACGGGATCGGTCACGCGCCGGCCGTCGGCACGCCGACGGTGGACCAGCTCCGGCCCGGCGCGCAGCCCTCGCGCGTCCATCCGGTCGTCGCGTACTTGTCCCGCGCGAGGGAGTGGGCCAGAGCGGTCTCCTCGGGCGAGAGCCCCCCGGGGCGGAGCGCGATGCCGTGGACCTGTCGGAAGCCCTCGGCCAGCCGTCGGGCGGCCTCGTCGAAGGCGGGTGGGCGCCCGAGCACCGCCTCGAGCGTTGTCATGCCGCCGAGGGGATCCTGCTCGCCGGGGAACAGGCGCCTCAGGCGCTCCGGGTCGGCCGCCAGCATCACGGAGCCGTGCTGGAGGAAGCCCGAGCCCTGGCGCCGCTGCGCGCTGCCCGCGATCTTGCGCCCGCCGATCTCCAGCTCGTAGGACCCGGTCCGGGCGAAGCAGAAGGCCGGCATCGCGGCAGGGTCCGACGGCTTCACGGAGACCATGTCCACGGCGGCGCCCAGCGCCCGCAAGCCCGCGGCGAGCGCGGCGCCGATCCACCGGTAGGTCTCGAGCAAGGTGTCGGCGCCCGGGAAATCGCCGGCCGCCGCCACCACGCTGTACGTGAGCTCGCGCTCGGGCCCCTCGTGGAGGATGGCGCTGCCGCCGGTGGGCCGTCGTACCAGCCCCATCCCCAGGCGCGAGGCCGCCTCGAGGTCGATGCGCCCGTCCAGGGCCTGGGCATACCCGAGCGAGACCGTGGGTGGGGCCCACGCGAAGAAGCGGACCGTCGGCGGCCCGCTTCCCCGGAGTCGGCTCAGCAGGAGCGCCTCGTCGAGCGCCATGTTCGCCGGCCCGTCGAGCGGCTCGGTGACGAGGAGGCGCCAGGCGCTCACGTCACCGGCCGCGTCCAGCGCAGGACCGGCTGGCGCGCGGCGAGCGTCTGGTCGAGCCGCCGCACCGGCGTCGTCACCGGCGCCTCCTGCACCAGCGCCGGGTCCGTCTCGGCCTCGCGGGCGATCTGGATCAGAGCGTCGCAGAAGGCGTCGAGGGTCTCCCGGGACTCGGTCTCCGTAGGCTCGATCATCAGCGCTTCCTCGATGATCAGCGGGAAATACGTGGTGGGCGCGTAGAAGCCGAGGTCCAGGAGCCGCTTGGCGATGTCCATGGCGCTGACCCCGAGGCGCTTCTGCCGGCGCGCCGAGACCACGCACTCGTGCATGCACGGCCCGGGGGCCGAGCGGTCGTAGTCCTTCTCCAGACGCTTGAGGACGTAGTTGGCGTTGAGCACCGCGTTCTCGGACACGGCGCGGAGCCCGTCGGGCCCCATGGTGCGGATATAGGCGTAGGCCCGCACCAGCATGCCGAAGTTGCCCCAGAAGGCCTGCAGCTTGCCGATGGACTGCGGCCGGTTCCAGTCCAGCGCGAACTCCCCGTCCTCCGCCTGCGCCACCACCGGCACCGGCAGGAAGGGCGCCAGGTGCGCCTTGACCCCCACCGGCCCCGCGCCGGGACCCCCGCCGCCGTGGGGCGTCGTGAAGGTCTTGTGCAGGTTGAAGTGACAGACATCGAAGCCGAGGTCCCCCGGACGCGTGAGACCGAGGATGGCGTTGAGGTTGGCCCCGTCCATGTAGACCTGCACGCCCCGGGCATGACACATCTCGGTGATCCGGTGGATCCGCGACTCGAAGAGCCCCAGCGTGTTGGGCTGGGTGATCATGAAGGCCGCCACGTCCTCGTCGAGGTGGCGCTCGAGGTCGGCCAGGTCCACCTCGCCGTTGTCATCCGATCGGAGCTGGACGACGGCGAAGCCCGCCAGGGCCACCGAGGCAGGGTTGGTCCCGTGCGCCGAGTCGGGGATGAGCACCGTGTGGCGCCGCTCGCCCCGCGCCAGATGGTAGGCGCGGATCATGAGGACGCCGGCCAGCTCGCCCTGGGCGCCGGCGGCCGGCTGGAGCGAGACGTGGTCCATGCCGGCGATCTCGGCGAGGTCGCGGGCCAGCTCGTGCATGAGGCCGAGCGCCCCCTGGGAGGCCGCCTCCGGCGTCAGCGGGTGCAGTCGCGCGAACCCGGGCAGCCGCGCCATGTCCTCGTTGACCTTCGGGTTGTACTTCATGGTGCAGGAGCCCAGCGGGTAGAAGTGGGTGTCCACGCCGTAGTTCAGCTGGCTGAGCCGCGAGTAGTGCCGCACGACGTCCACCTCGGACACCTCGGGCAGCTCGGGCGCCCTCTGGCGGATGAACGCGGCGGGCACGAGCGCCGCGGCGTCGCCCCCCGGCACGTCGCAGGCCGGCAGCGAGTAGGCGAAGCGCCCCGGGGAGGAGAGCTCGAAGATCAGCTTGTCGTAGCTCGGTCGCGTGGTCATGGCCCTCGTCCCCTCGCCGCTCACCGCGTGAACTCCTCGAAGAAGGGCGCGCCGTCCGCCGAGCCCCGTACACGAGCGGTAGCCAACTCTACCTTGAAGGGAGCGTTCGCTGCAACATCCGCCACGCAGCGAGGAGCGGTCCAGACCGCGCCTGTTGTCACGCGGCCGACATCGCGGGGACCATCATCCCGCGGTCCCGCGACGAAACGCCTGTCCGTCACGAACGTGGCGAGGTTCGTCACCTCCGGCGGGGGGGACTTGGCGTATCGATCTATGGGAATTGCCGCATGGCTGCGAGCGCGGTACCCAGGGGAGTGGCGTGTGCAGAGCCCACGTATCGACTGCGTGATGCCGAGCACACCATCGGGGGATCCTCGCTCACCGCGGCCTCTCCTGCTCCGGGCAGAGCCCCGGCCCCGCGCCGCCCGGGTTCGGCGCCAGCGCCGCGCCCTGAGCCCGCTGGCACGAGGGCGTCGGCAGCCTTCGTGCCACGCTCCCGGCCCAATGGCGGGGCACAGCGCCAGGTGCTGGTCCGTCTACCGTCCGCCCTGGTCCGTCGGCCCCTTGACGGGGCCGTCGTCCTTGACTAGCATCGCGGTCAGTCGGGCGGGCTGTCTCGGCTCGCGTGGAGGAGTTTGTGTGCGCTGTGCCATCCGCATCGGTGGGAGCACTGGGAGCGAGCCGTGGGGCCCGGGTCCGCACGCGCCGTCACATCCGCGTGCGGACCTCATGTCAGGTTCACGCCCCCGCTCGGCTCGGCCGCCGGTGGGCCGCGAGCCCGCCCCCGGGGACCCCATGCCTGGCCTCTCCTCTCTGCGGTGTTGACCGCGGTGTGCCTTTGTGGGGCAGCGCATGCCACCACGTCAGCGAGAGGCCAGCCGCTTCATCCCATACCCGCTCCCCGCGGACCTTCGGCGAGATCGGCGGCGAGGCCGTGAACAGCGTCTTCTTCGTCCTCGCGTCCGCCGAACGTAAGCCGGAGCGCCGTCTCACCGCCTTCCACCTCATCGGGCCGACGAGGCCCGAGGAGAAGGACGCGCTCCTGCGCGAGCCCGTCTTCACCGTGGCGCGCGAGGCGCATTGCCGAGGGCTGATGCCAGCCACCATGGAAAGGGGTGTGCTCTGATGTCGCGCCTTCGGCTTCCGAGCGGCGACGACCATCCCGAGGCGGCGCGCAAGCACCTCGAGGATGCGTCCGTCCTCCTCCCCGCCGGCCGGGCTGACGGTGCAGCCTACCTCGCGGGCTACGTGGTGGAGTGCGCGCTCAAGTCCCTCATCCTCGTTGCCGCCGGGCATCCTTGGGGTCACGATCTCAACGCGCTCGGGCGCGAGGCACTCCAGCTCGCGGCGCTCCCCGAAGCGAGGTCGGCCCGGTACATCCCCCGGATGTCGCAGGGTCACCCGCTCTACGATGCCGCCTCCGGTTGGAGGGAGACGCTGCGGTACCGCGAGCCCGGAGCGGTGACGCCCGCCGACGCCGGGTCGTGGCTGGGCGAGGCGCAGGCCGTCTATGAGTCGGCCATTGTCCCCATGCGCCTCGACGGGGTGGTGTGATGCCCACCAAGCACCTCGACGAAGCCCGCAAGGACGCCATCGTGGCGCTCAAGAGCCTCCTCGCGGAAGAGGCATCGATCGAGCGCGCGGTCCTGATCGACGATCTGTTCGGCCGGATCCGCGTCGTTGTGTGGGGCTCCCAGGACCGGGAGGGGGATCACCGGCGACGCATCTCCGACGCCCTCGAACCGGCCGCCGGTGCCTTCTGGGCGGGCGAGATCTGGCACGCCGCCCGCGCATCGGACGCAGACCGGCTGGTGTACGTGCGCGCCTGGAACGAAGGCCACCCGCTCACCGACCGGCTCCGGCTCGCTGACCGCATTCGCAACCGGACCGCATGGTTCTCGCCCATCAGCGAGCCGCCGTGGAGCGCCTTCGGGGAGTCCCCCGGTCCGCCCATTGTGGTCTTCTACTCGTTCAAGGGGGGCGTAGGTCGCACCACCGCCCTGGCTGCCTTCGCTATCCAGCGCGCACGAGTCGGCGAGCGCGTCGCTGTCCTCGATCTCGATCTCGACGCGCCCGGGGCGGGGACGCTGCTCGCCGCTGATGAGCGCGGCACCACCGCCGAGTGGGGAGTCGTGGACTACTTCCTCGAGCGGCCGCTCGGCGAGGTGGATCTTCGCGACTACTACCACGCCTGCCGCAGGACTCCGGTGACCGGCGGAGGCGAGGTTCTCGTCGTGCCGGCCGGAAGCCTCGAGCCCGGGCGCGAGTACCTCGGCAAGCTCGCGCGCCTCGACCTTGAGCCGTCGCCGGCAGGTGGAGCCGGACATCCACTGCGTTTCTTGCTCGAACAGGTGCGGACGGAGATCGACCCACGCTGGATTTGCATAGACGCGCGGGCAGGCCTCTCGGAGCCGGCGGGCCTGCTCCTCTCTGGGACCGCTCATCTGCACGTGCTCTTCGGGACCTCTTCCGAGCAGAGTTGGCGAGGGCTCGCGGTCGTGCTCGAGCGGATCGGCGCCTCGCGGGTCCGCGAGGATCGCACCCAGCTCGACTGCGTGCTCGTCCACGCGATGGTGCCGGAGGACGCCGCAGCGGCGAAGGCCGCAAGAGGGAGTTTCGTGGCCCGCGCCCTCGTGGAGTTCCGCGACCGTTATTACGCACCCGATCCCGAGGACCCCGACGAGGACCGGCTCTGGTACGTTCGGGATGCCGAAGCGAGCGACGCGCCGCACGCTCCGGTACCGGTCTCCTATCAGCCAAAGCTCGCGCAGTACGCACTTATTGACGATGTGGCGGACCACCTCGCGGAAGCGAAGGAGCTCGTCGTTCTGAGCGAGCGGATCGCCGTACGGTTCCGCCCGGAGGAGGCCTAACACATGGCCACGCACGACGACCAGCTGCGACTGCTCGAGGCGATGAGCCGCATGGGCAGCGCAGGTCGCGCCGAAGGCGAGGACCAGGCTCGCCTCGCACGCACCTTCTGGCCCGTCCCAGAGCACCTGCGTGCCTTCGACCCAGACGTGGTGCTGGTGGTGGGCCCGCGCGGCGCGGGTAAGACCGAGCTCTTCCGCGCGGTCATCGAACGTGGGTTGCTCCCGACTCTTTCCGCCCGTAATCCCGGGCTGCGGTTGCCGCCGGTCGCACAAACTCGATGGCTCGCCGGATACCCGATGGGGAGTGAGTTCCCGAGCGAGCGCCTCCTGCGCGAGTTCGCCAAAGCCAAGAGCGCTACGGACGAGTTGCTCCTCGACGTGTGGCTCGGCTACCTCGTGCGCGTACTCCAGGATGAACTTCACGACGCTTCCTTGAAAGCCGTCTTTGCACCGCAGGGGGGCGATGTCGAGCAGGTCCTCTCCGCATTCCGAGCCAACGCGAAGGCCGCCCTGCTCGCGCTCGACGCGCTCGACGAGCGCCTCCGGAGCGAGGGCCGCTACAGCATCGTCGCCTATGACGAGCTCGACACGCTGGCCCGTAACGATGCGGACCTCACGCGGGTCGCGGTGCGGGGCCTCGTGGCTCTGTGGGCAGGCCACGCGCGGCGCTGGAAGCGACTGCGCGGGAAGATCTTCTTGCGAACGGACCTCTACGAGCGCGCTGCCACGGCGGGCGGCGCGGACTTCGCGAAGCTCGCCGCCAACCGCGCCGAGCTGGTGTGGAGCGACCGCCACCTGTATGCGATGCTCGTGCGGCGGCTGGCCAACTCTGGCGAGGATCTCAGCAAGTACTGTGAGGCCAAGATCGAGCTGGAAGACGGCGTGGAGCTCGGCCGGTTTCCCATCATCCGGAAGGCCGAAGACACCCGTCCCCTTATCGAGCGGATGGTCGGGACCTACATGGGTGCGAACGAGCGCAAAGGCCTCACCCATCGCTGGCTCCTCGACCACATCCGGGACGGCAGGGGGCAGGCGCTGCCGCGCCCGCTCGTTCGTCTTTTCGAGGCGGCGGCGGACGCGCAGATGAGCAGCCCGGTCAGCCGCGCTGGCCGCGGCTCATGGAGCCGCGAGCGCTGCGGCGAGCCCTAGACAAGGTGTCCAGAGAGCACGTCGAATCGGCGCTCGACGAGTGGCCTTGGATAGCCGGCTTGAAGACGCGCCTCGCGACACTGCGCGAGGTTCCCTGGGAGCGTCGCGAGATCGACCGACACCTCGACCGCGGCTTCGATGATCCCTGGGGGCAGGTGGATGTTCGACCTCCAGCGGGGTCCGCGCGCGAACTCGTCGAGTACCTCGTCGAGGTGGGCATCTTCCGCGCCCGCGCCGACGGCCGGATCGACGCGCCCGATCTTTTCCTGGCGGGTCTAAGCCTCAAGCGCAAGGGCGGGGTGAGGCGGAAATGAGCGACCGTACACTTCACTCCAATCACCTAATGGCCGCTCCAGGCGCGGTCCCTGATGATCCCGCAGGCGCCGGTCTGCTACTAGTTTAAGGAGCAGTTCCTCGAGATCTTGGCGGGACGGACGCTTGGCGACATCAGCAGACGTGTGCCAGGGGCGCGCGACGGCGGCCGACGGGCGGTTCGTCCGGTTCGTCTGGGAGGTGCGGCTGGGCTAGTTGGCGCATCCGGTGCGCGGCCGGCGCTGGGTCCCATTCGAGAAGGGCGGCGGCTAGGGCAAGTGGTTCGGCCACTACTTCTGGGTAGTCAAGTGGACGCATGACGGCCGTCGCATGAAGGACGTGACGATTGAGCGCCACGGGAACACCGGGAAGCGTGCACAACGAGCACCAGTACTTCAAATATGGCCATACGTGCTCATTCATGGCATCGAGGTTCGGTCGGATTCCACGAGCTCATGCCGGTTGGCATCTTTGGCGCGGGAACGGGGGCGCGTACCATCCCCAACGAGAGCTACGTTGCCCGCGTCCCTCTGCCCGAGCACGTGCCCGAAGTGCTCGCTCTGCTCGAAGGGGCCTGCGTCTCCGTCAAGCGTTCCCTCGTATGGGCTCCGCCCGTTGGGGCCATCGGGAGCATCGGGGGCGATTCGTGGAGAAGCCGGGGCCCGGGGCCGCACGCACCGCCCCGTCCGAGTGCGGACCCTATGTCAGGTCCACCCCCACGCCCGGCGTCCAACGCGTTTGACGAAACCCTGCGCACTGCGATCAAAGCCTCGACAGGATCCGCGCGCGGGGCCGCCCGCCAAGCACGACGCCAAACCGCTCAGGCTCGGTGCGGACCGCTGCTCGCTCAGCTCGCCCCCCTCGGCGAGGGTGTAGATCTGGCGTCCCCTCTTGTGCACATCGATGCCAATATGGTCCATGGCTGGCCTCTCCCTTCTGCGGCGTTGTGACCGCGGGTGCTCATGCTGGGCAGCGTACGCCCCCACGTCAAGCGAGAGGCCAGCCGGCTTTCTCCCATCTACGCTCCCCCGGGCGCCGAGCCGGGGTTTGCAGCCGATTCTCTACCATTACACCTCTCCCACTGGAGCCCTCGGCATTCTTGCCTCCGGCTCGGTGTGGGCCACCAATATCTTCTTTCTCAACGACGCTACGGAGCTTACCCATGCGGCTGACGTCGCGAACGCTGTTCTTCAAACCCTTTCGGAGCAGGAGCGTGACTCCGAACGCCGTAGCCTACTGAAAATGCTGCAGCAGAACCCCTCGCCCGATAAGATGTGGCTCCCTCCATGGGAGCATCCCTACGTCTTCTCGCTCTCCGAGGATGGTGATCTCCTGAGTCAATGGCGTGCGTATTCGCGTGATGGCGGGTACGCAATCGGATTTCATTCTGGCGGTCTGGCCGAAATCGGATTCGATCCTGGCGTCACGGACACGATAGAAGCGTCTCGGGATTGGAGAATCTTTCTTACCAAGTGTGTGTACGATGAAGCCGAGCAGCGAGAGAGGGTTCGCGAAATTATTGCCCAGATTGTAGATGACGCACTCGGCATTCTCCGTAGTGGTACCGATCCTGGCATGACCTGGGACGTGGGAGCCTGGGCGAGCGCCAGAGCGAATGACACCTTTCGAACGATGCTCGCCAACATTGCTCCCACTCTCAAGCACTCTACATTCCGAGAGGAGCGAGAGTGGCGGCTCGTTGCGATTGCTGTCGATGGCGCTCGACCCACTATCGCCTGGCGTGCTAGTGGCTCTATTCTGATCCCATACGCTCCGTTGCCGTTCGGCCCCGTAGAGAACTTCATTGCAGAAGTCCACGTCGGTCCCAGCAGCCAAATGGAGTTCGCTGAAAGTTCGATATCGTTCCTGTTGAAGAGCAGAAGTAGAGGGCAGTTCCAGGGGCGTGTTGCGCCCTCGCGCATTCCCTATCGCGGGATGTGACTTGATGAGAGTCGCCGCGCTGATTGATGGCGCCGCGGGCGAGGAAATCGAGGGGGGGGCAGAGGGCTCGCTGCTCAAGCGGGCGTGACTCCACCGGACGTCGGTTGATGAGTCGGACGCCGCTTCTTCTCAGTTGAGACCCTGGCTAGGACTCGCAAGTTCCGGGGGGCTTCGGCGCGGGCCACACCTGTGAAGGTGTCGCTTGCCTCGGTCGACACCCAAAACCGGCCAGTCGTCGACACCTGAAAACCGGCCAGTGAGGTAGGGCCCCAAGACGTTGACGCGGCGGGGGGACTGTGGTCTCTCCGCCAGCATGACCAACATCTTGGGCGACGAGAAGAAACA
>JACPIQ010000111.1 GCA_016188005.1 Candidatus Rokuibacteriota bacterium
ATCTCCTTCTTGTCCTTCGTCGACTTCGAGAGCTTCTTCAGCTCGCCCACGACGGCGTCGACGGCGGCGTCGATCCCGCGCTTGAGCCCCATGGGGTTGGCGCCGGCCGTCACGTTCTTCAGCCCCTCGCGGAAGATGGCCTGGGCCAGCACCGTCGCCGTCGTCGTCCCGTCCCCGGCGATGTCCGAGGTCTTGGAGGCCACCTCCTTGATCATCTGGGCCCCCATGTCCTCGTTGTTGTCCTTCAGCTCGATCTCCTTCGCCACGGTCACGCCGTCCTTGGTGATCGTGGGGCTGCCGAACTTCTTGTCGATGACCACGTTGCGCCCCTTGGGGCCCATGGTGGCCTTGACCGCCAACGACAGGATGTTGACTCCGCGGAGCAGGGCGGCCCGCCCCTCATCGCTGAACATGACCTGCTTGGGCATCCTGAATATCCTCCTGGTTCGTTCGTTCGATCGAGTGGACCGGACGTCCGGCGCCCGGTCGGGTTGGCCCTAGATCGGTCCGCGGCTAGCCGATGATGCCGAGCACGTCCTCTTCGCGCATGATCAGGTACTCCTCGTCCTCGACCTTCACCTCCGAGCCGGAGTACTTGCCGAACAGGATGCGGTCGCCGGCCTTGACGTCGAGTGGGATCTTCTTGCCTTCGTCGTTCACCTTGCCATTCCCCACGGCGATCACCTTGCCCTCCTGGGGCTTCTCCTTGGCCGTGTCGGGGATGATGATGCCGCCCTTCTTCACCTCACCCTCCTCGACGCGCTTGACAAGGATGCGGTCGTGCAACGGACGAATCTTCATGGTCAACTCGCCTCCCGATAGATAAGATGTTTGACTTGGTGACGACCCGACGCCACCGGGTCGTTAGCACTCATCGAGTGCGACTGCTAATATATGAGCGGGCCCCACAGAAGTCAACGTCTAATTTAGCCTTTTCAATCAGAGAGTTATTTGGAGGAGGCCATGGCTGACACGGCATCCAGGCCGGCAATCCTGATATCGAGAATCCTGCCCGAGGAATCCCTGCAACGGGCGCGGACGCGGGCCGACGTGGACCTGCACACGGGGAACGGGCCGCTGCCGAAGGGGGAGCTGGCCGCCCGCCTCAGAGGGCGGGGGGGGCTCGTCTGCCTCATCACCGACACCATCGACGGGGCCCTGCTGGCAGCCTGCCCCGATCTCCGCGTCGTCTCCAACGTGGCGGTGGGCTTCAACAACATCGACCTCGCCGCGGCGACCAAGCGAGGCGTGGTGGTCACCAACACCCCGGACGTGCTGACCGAGACCACGGCCGATTTCACCTGGACCCTGCTCATGGCCACAGCGAGACGCCTCATCGAGGCCGACCGCTACGTGCGGGAGGGCAGGTTCACCCAGTGGGAGCTCATGGTCTTCCTGGGCGGAGACGTTCACGGCAAGACGCTGGGGGTCGTCGGCTTCGGCCGGATCGGCCGGGCCGTGGCCCGGCGCGCCCTCGGCTTCAAGATGCGCGTCCTCTATCACGACGCCACCCCCGCGGGGCGGGCGGCGGAGCAGGAGCTCCGCGCCTCGGCGACGGACCTCGGGACCCTGCTGCGGGAGTCGGATTTCGTCACCCTCCACACCCCGCTGCTGCCCGAGACCCACCACCTGATCAACGCGCGAACCCTCGGGATGATGAAACGCACCGCCTACCTCATCAATGCCTCACGCGGCCCGGTGGTGGAGGAAGCGGCCCTCGTCGAGGCCCTCCGGGAAGGGCGGATCGCCGGGGCCGCCCTCGATGTCTACGAGCACGAGCCCAGGGTCCACTCCGATCTCCTGGGCCTGCCCAACGTCGTCCTCGCGCCCCATATCGCCAGCGCCTCACATGACACCCGGGTCCAGATGGCGAACCTCGCGGTGGAGAACTGCCTGGCCGTCCTGGAGGGCCGGAGGCCGCCGACTCCGGTGAACCCGGAGGTCCTCGAGCGCCGCTGACGATGAAGCTCCTCGAGCTCTCGCGGGTGACCAAGCGCTACGCCACGGATGGGCCGCCCGCCGTCGATGGCCTCTCCCTGGCGGTCGAGCAGGGCGAGATCCTGGCGCTGCTGGGGCCCTCAGGGTGCGGAAAGACCACGACGCTGCGGCTCATCGCGGGCTTCGAGGTCCCCGACACGGGCACCGTGACCATCCGGGGCCAGGTGGTGGCGGGTCCCGGCCGCGCGGTGCCCCCCGAGGAGCGCGGCGTCGGCGTCGTCTTCCAGGACTATGCCCTCTTCCCGCACCTCACGGTCGCGGACAACGTGGGCTTCGGGTTGCACCGCCTGGAGCGGGGCCCGCGGCGGGAGCGCGTCGCCCAGATTCTGGAGCTGGTCGGGCTTCCCGGATTCGGCGGACGTTACCCCCACGAGCTCTCGGGCGGGCAGCAGCAGCGGGTGGCGGTGGCCCGGGCGCTGGCGCCAGCCCCTGCCCTCATCCTGCTCGACGAGCCCTTCTCGAACCTGGACGCGGACCTGCGCGCGCTGATGCGGGAGGAGGTCGAGAAGATCCTGCGGAACACCGGGACGACGGCCATCTTCGTCACCCATGACCAGGAGGAGGCCTTCACCCTGGCCGACAGGGTCGGCGTCCTGCACGAGGGGAGGATCGAGCAGTTCGGTCGCCCGGAGGCCATCTATCGCCACCCTGCCTCCCGGTTCGTGGCCGAGTTCGTGGGCGCGGCCGACTTCCTGCCGGGTCTCGTGACCAGCGCCGGCGTCGTCACGGAGGTGGGCGTGTTCGGCAACGTGGGCGACCGCTCGCCGGGCGACCGCGTGGAGGTCATGGTCCGCCCGGACGACATCACCTTCGTGCCGCATCGGGATGGCGCGGGCGTCATCATCCACCGCCACTTCCGCGGCTCGGAGTGCCTCTACTGCATCCGCCTCCCCTCCGGGCACCGCGTGCACTCCTCCCAGCGGTCCTCCTCCATGTTCCCCGTCGGGACCCGGGTGCGGGCCGAGGCCCACCTGCTGCACGTCGTCACGTTCCCGGCCGGGGCGGGGGGCCCTCCGGCCCCGGCGCCGCCTGTTGACGGAGCCTCGGGGACCGAGCGCCAGCCTGGCGGCGGCGATCCAGGCGGTGCAGGCGGTGGGTGAGCGCCGCAATCACCCCGTCGGCCGCGCGGGTGCTGCGGGCACGGTCAAGCGCCTCTCTGATCACCGCGTGGGCAGTGGCGAAGTCACGGCGCCGGTGCTCGTCGATCTTGGCCATCTCCTCCCAGGGTCGTGGGTCGAAGGCCCCCTGGCGATGGACGATCTCCTCCCAGAGGGCCCGCGCCTCCACGAAGCGCGCCCGCCGCCGCTCGGTCCAGGCCAGCCGGGACAGCAGCCGCTCCCGCCCGGCTCCCTCGAGCCCCAGACGCAGCGCCAGCCGGTAGCACGCCTCGCCGCGCGCGGCATCCCGGGGCTCCCAGAGCCGGCCGAGGGCGGCCAGGTCCTCCGGCGCCAGCCCGGGATCGGGCGCGCGCCCGGCCGCGTCGGTCACCCAGCCGGTGAGTGCAGCCAGCGAGAGAATGTCGTGGCGGTTGTGCTCGAAGATCCGGGGCACGTCGCCGGGATGCCTTCGCCTCAGGTAGTCGAAGTACAGGGACGGGATCAGCGCCCCCGGCACGTCGTCCTCGCGGCTGAAGCCCAGCACGCGTTGCTCCACCGTTCCCAGCCGGCAGTCCGCGAGTCGGCCGCCCCAGAGCCGGCGGGCAGCGGGCAGGAGATCGAGGTGGACCCCCTCCCCGGGCCACCGGCGACGCCCGAGCACGAAGCGCGTTTCCAGCAGCGGCAGGTCGAAGCCGGCGCCGTTGTAGGTGACCAGGCCGTCGAAGCGCCGGAGCAGCCCGTCCACGGCGGCCAGGAGCGCCGGCTCCTCGTCGAGGTCGCGCATGAAGAACTGCCGCACCTCTAACTCCGCGCCATCCACAAAACCTGCCCCGACCAGGAACGCATACGTCCCGGTGCCCCCCGCGAGCCCCGTCGTCTCCGTGTCCAGGTACAGGAGACGGTCGGGGCCCGGGGGGGAGACTCCGTCGCGCGCCAGCAGCGCGAGGCACTCCGGAGCGGCCCCACGGAGCGCGGTCAGCGGTTGGCCCCCGTGGACGTGGGCCAGCGGCCAGCGTCGACGCACCACCAGGACGGGCCCGCGCTCCGTCTCCTCGATGGCGCCGGCCACGGCGTCCTGGATCGACGCCGCAGGCCGGTCCGGGCGCGGCGCCCGCGTCCTGGCCTCGAGGCGCCGGATCAGGTCTCGGAGGTCCGCGGGAACGGCCACGGCGGGTGGTGCGCCCGGCTCAGGCCGGGTTCACGAGCTCGGCCAGGAGCGCCCGGGCCGCGGACTTGGCCCGACGGCCCACCTCGTTCACGGGCCCCACACAGGAGGGACAGCCGCTCTTGCACGGGCAGGAGTCGAGCATGGTGCACCCCTGGGCCAGGATCTCGGGGAGCACCTCGAAGATGCGCTCGGCCAGCCCCGCCCCCCCGGGCTGGCTGTCGTAGAGGTAGATCGTCGGAGTGAACGCCTCCGCGCGGAGCAGCCGGGCCCGCGCCGACTCCCGTGTCGCCACCACGCCCGTCTCGGCCGGCGTGCCGTCGCCGAGCCACGCGCCCACGTCTCTCACGTCGCAGAGGAGGAAGATCGGGGCGAGGTGGTGGAGCAGGTATGTGAGGGCGCGGAGCCCGTCCACCAGCTCCTCGCGGCTCGGCGACACCCGCGCCAGCACGGCCGGGTCGAAGGTGAGCCAGACGCCCGTGGTCTGCATCTCCTGCTGCGGCAATTCGACTTCCCCCGATCCCACGTTCTCCAGCGTGCCCATCTTGATCTTCTTGAAGCCCACCACCTTCTCGGCCACCAGCACCTCGCCCTGCTCGGCGGCGAGCCCCCGGCTGTCCCGGCGGGTGAAGCGCTGGAGGATCCACACCCCCTTGGCGCTGATGGCGTCGGTGAAGTAGTCCACGACGACCCGCTTGACATAGGCCACCTTCTCCTCGTCCTCGCGGTAGTGGAGCGCCTGCACCTCGAAGGGCTCGCTCTCCACCATGTAGGGGTAGATCATGGCGAAGGCGCTCTTCCAGTCCACCTCCGCGATGATCTGGCGCCGTCGGGTCTCCTTGGCATCCCGCGCCGTCGTGTCGATGACGAGGAAGTTGTCGGAGGTGACCGTCCGGAGGGAGATGTGGTCGGCGGGGTAGGTCTCCGACGTCCAGTGATAGCGATCGCCCGCGCGATGCAGGAGCCCCGCCTCCTCCAGCGCGGCGAGCTGGGCCGAGACCTCCCCGCCGAAGGGCTCCCCGGCCTCGAACGGCAGCTCGAAAGCGCCGCATTTCAGGTGGTTGACGAGGATGAAGGGGTTCTGGGGGTTGATGCGCGCCTGCTCGGGCGAGACCCCGAAGAGGTACTCGGGATGAGCGACCAGGTACTGGTCCATCGGGGCGCTCGTGGCCACGAGGATGGCGACCGACTGGCCGCTGCGCCGCCCCGCGCGCCCCGCCTGCTGCCACAGGGAGGCGATGGTGCCGGGGAATCCGGCCAGCACCGCCACGTCCAGGTGGCCGATGTCGATGCCGAGCTCCAGAGCGCTCGTGGCAACGACGCCCAGCACCTCGCCCGACCTGAGCCCCTGCTCCACCTCGCGCCGCCTGTGCGGCAGGTAGCCGCCGCGGTAGCCCCGCACGATCCCCGAGTCGCCCGTCCTGTCCTCCACCAGCTTCTTGACGGTGGCCAGCACGACCTCGGTGGACAGGCGGCTCTGACAGAAGACGATGGTGGCGATCTTCCCCTTGAGGAAGCGCGCCGCGAGCTTGGCGGCCTCGCCCAGGTAGGGGGCGCGGATCCCCAGCTCCGGGTTCGCCACGGGCGGGTTGTAGCAGACGAAGAGCTTGTCCCCCGTCGGGGCGCCGCTCTCGCCGATCTCGGACACCGGCTCACCCGTGAGGCGCTCGGCCAGCTCGCGCGGATTCGCGATGGTGGCCGAGGCCATGATGAACTGGGGTGCCGAGCCGTAGTGGCGGCAGATGCGCTTGAGCCGGCGGAGCACGTTGGCCAGGTGGCTTCCGAAGACGCCGCGGTAGGCGTGCAGCTCGTCGATGACGATGTAGCGGAGGTTCTGGAAGAGATTCACCCACTTGGTGTGATGCGGCAGGATCCCCGAGTGAAGCATGTCCGGATTGGTGAGCACCAGGTTGGCTCGCGCCCGGACCGCCCGCCGGGCATCCTGCGGCGTGTCGCCGTCGTAAGTGAACATCCGCATGCCAGGCAGCGTCCTGGCGAGCTCGGTCAGCTCGGCGAGCTGGTCCTGGGCCAGGGCCTTGGTGGGGAAGAGGTAGAGGACGCGCGCCTCCGGCTGCTGGACCAGGCTCTGGAGGACGGGCAGGTTGTAGCAGAGCGTCTTCCCCGACGCCGTGGGCGTCACGACCACCAGGTGCTCGCCCTTCGCCACGCTCTCGAAGGCCCGAGCCTGGTGGGAGTAGAGCTGCGTGACGCCCCGGCCGCGGAGCGCTACCACGAGTCGAGGGTCGAGGGAAGACGGGAAGGGGGCGAAGGCGGCGGGGCGGGCGTCGAAGTGCCGGGTCGCGGCGATCAGGGGACCCGTCTCGAGCGAGGTGAGCAGCTCGTCGAGCAGATCCCGTAGCGACATGGCTCATCCTATGTTTAGCGGTCAGGGCTTGTCAACTTCCGCAATGCCGGCGGCGCTTCCGATGGTATGGCTGGTGCCGTGACGGAGCATCCACGCGCCCTTCGCCTCCTGGCGCCGCTCGGCTGGACCATGGTCATTGCCTGGTTCTCCGGCGTGGCAGGGAACAGCTCGGTCACCCGGGAGCTGACGCTGCCGTGGATCGCAGCGCTGCTGCCCTGGGCGGCTCCGGAAACCCTCGAGGCCCTGCACGTGCTGGTTCGCAAGACCGGTCACGTCACCGAGTACGGGCTCCTCGCGTTCCTCTGGGCATGGGCGGTGGGCAGCTGGCGTGCCCCACTGGCGCTGTCGGTCCTCACGGCCTTCCTCGACGAGGCCCACCAGGCGACCACGCTCGAGCGGGAAGGCAGCGTCGGCGATCTCCTGCTGGACTCCACAGCGGCGGCGGCGGCGCTCTGGCTCCTCCACCAGGGCCCCGGCGCGCCCCTCGATACGCTGGCTCGCGCACTCCTGTGGATCGCGGCGGGAGGTGGGACCGCGCTCCTGCTCGTCAACCTCACGGCCGGTGCGCCGGGCGGCTGGCTCTGGCTCTCCGTGCCCGCCGCCTGGATCGCGCTGGCCCTCCTCCGGATGAGGACCAGGCGCCCGTAGTGAGCCCCGGGGGCGCGCGGCCCCCTCGCCCGCGCTACCGGCGCGCGGCTTGCGGGGGGAGCGCGGCGAGGGCCTGGATGAAGCTGCGCGTGTGGCCGACGACGTCGCGATCGAGCGTGCCCTCGGCCCGCCCCTTCTCGGTCTTGACGGACACGACGAAGGGACCGTCCTCGCTGAACAGGCGGTCGTAGGCGCGCCCGAGCTCGTCCTCCGTTCGCACCTCGAGCGCCTTCTCCACGCCGGCGCCCCGGGCGATTCCGGCCAGGCTCGACCGGACCGCCGTGGCCGTCGGCTGCC
The DNA here is from genome assembly GCA_016188005.1 of Candidatus Rokuibacteriota bacterium. Lineage (NCBI taxonomy): Bacteria > Candidatus Rokuibacteriota > Candidatus Rokuibacteriota bacterium. The sequence continues at coordinate 7,571 of JACPIQ010000111.1, forward strand.
CGCCCGTCGTCTGATGGACCTCGTTGTCCCAGATCAGCAGCGCGTAGTTCCGGGGGGCCGTCGTGGCGATGGTGCACAAGGAGCCGAGGTTCATGAGGAGCGACCCGTCGCCGTCGAGGCAGATCACGCGGACGTCGGGCCGCGCCAGCGCGATGCCGAGCCCGATGGAGGAGCACTGCCCCATGGAGCCGAAGGTGTAGCAGTTGAGCGGACGGTGGGCCCGGCGCTGCAGCTCGAGCGTCGCCTGCCCGAGGTTCGACACGACGACCTCGCTGGTCAGACGCTCGGCCAGCAGCCGGGTCGCCGTGGCCCGGTTCACGGCCCCGCTCATCCGAGCTTCCCTCCCGTCAGCTCCGCCGGCAGGATGAAGGCCACCGGGAGCGACCGCGTGTACGCCAGCTTGATCAGACCGTCGGCCTGCGCCTCGAGATCGGCGATGGAGCGCGGCATGAGGTGGCGGATGTCGAGGGCGTCGAGGATGCGCGCGGCCGCCTGCCCCACCGGGACCTGGGCCGGGTTGAACTCGCCCAGGTCCCCGCGATGGCTCATGACGAGCACCACCGGGATCTGGCTGGCCACGTTCAGTGAGCCCAGCGTGTTCACGCAGTTCCCGAGCCCGCTGTTCTGCATGATGAGGGCCCCCCGCCGGCCAGCCATGAAGGCCCCGGAGAGGAGGCCGAGCCCCTCCTCCTCGCGGCACACCGTGACCACCCGGCACTGGGAATCGCTCCAGAGCTGCTCGAGCACCTGGGTCACGATGTAGTCGGGGACCGTGGCGAAGAGCCGGATCCCGTTCCGGCGCAGCACGTCCGCCATGTGCTTCGACCAGTTCGCGTCTGCCATCGGTGGACTCCTCCTCTCTCCGGGCACGTTAGCGGCGGTTGCCGTCGAGGTCAAGCACCGCTCGAGGGCGAGCCGCCCGCCGCCTCCTGCCCTCACGGCGGCGCAGCGCCCGGCCGGCTCGCGTACCGCCGGTCGAGCTCGAGGTACCGCGGTGTGTCCACCACGGCCTCCCGCTCCTCGAACGAGGCCATGCGCTCGGCCAGAGCCGCGCTGTTGCCGTCGCGCTTGATGGCCGCCAGCACCTCTTCCATGGCCCGGATGGCGGCACGCTGGAGGTCGGACGGGATGATCACGATGCGGTAGCCCCATGCGCGGAGCCGTTCGAGGGACACCAGCGGCGTCTTCCCGCCGAGAAACATGTTGATGAGCTGCGGGGCGCGGAGGCGCGCCGGGACAGCCTCGATCTGCGCCTCGGTCTGGGGCGCCTCCACGAACAGCATGTCCGCCCCGGCCTCGGCGTAGGCCTGCGCACGCGCCAGCGCGGCCTCGAACCCCTCGACGGCGATGGCGTCGGTCCGGGCGATGATCACCAGGTCGGGGTCGCTGGCGGCTTCCCGGGCCGCCCGGATCTTCTGCGCCATCTCCTCCACCGGGACGACCGACTTGTCGGCGTAGTGCCCGCAGCGCTTGGGGAAATGCTGGTCCTCGAGGTGGAAGGCCGCCACCCCGGCGCGCTCGAGCTCGCGCACGGCGCGGCGCGCGCTCAGCGCATTCCCGTAGCCCGTGTCGGCGTCGGCGATGACCGGCACCTCGGACTGCTCGACGATGCGGGCCACGCGGTCGGCCACCTCCACCAGGCCGAGCAGCCCCAGGTCGGGATAGCCCAGGCTCCGGGCGATGCCGCCGCCCGTGGCGTAGACGGCCGAGAACCCGGCGCGGCAGGCCAGGCGCGCCGAGAGTCCATCGTAGACGCCCGGCGCCACGATGATGTCCGGGCCCGCCAGGAGGCGGCGCAGGCGCGTCGAGGGCCGCATGCTCATGCTCCAGCCGCGGGAGGCATCAGATGTGGCTCCCGGCCCAGGCCCCTTCGTAGAGGGCGTCGGCGATGATGCGCGGCTCGACGCAGTCCCCGACGGCGTGGACCTCGGGCACCTTCCGCCGGAGCAGCTCGAGCCACGTGGGCTCGGACATGGAGCCGCGCGCCACGATGACCAGCTCGGCGCCCACGGTCGCCTCGCGGCCGTCCTCCTCCACGAGCACGGCCCGGCCGTCCCGCACCTCGCGGATGTCGCAGCGGGTGCGGAACGCCACTCCCAGCCGTCGCAGGCGGGCCAGGAGCGGCCCCCGGTAGCTCGGCACCACGTCCCCGGCCAGATCCTCCGCGGGCGAGCGCGAGACCAGGGTGACCCGGTTGCCGCGCTCCGCCAGGAACTCCGCCGTCTCGCAACCCATCTGCCTGCCCCCGAGCACAACCACCGCCAGGTCCCTGGCGGGCGGACGGCCCTCCAGCACTTCCCAGGCCGAGCGCACCTGGCCGGGCCGGGCCCCCAGCACCCGCTCCTCGACGGGGCGGGCGCCGGTGGCCACCACCACGGCATCGGCCTCTCCCTCGGCGAGCCCGTCGGGGCTGAAGGCCGTCGAGGTGGACAGCTGCACCCCCGCCCGGAGCGCCTGGTTGACGAGGCAGCACCTCAACCACTCGATCTTGTCCTTGTGGGGAGGGAGCGCGGCCAGGTGGAGCTGGCCGCCGAGCTCGGCGCTCCGCTCGTACAGCGTGACGTGGTGGCCCCGCGCGGCCGCGGCGCGCGCGGCCTCGAGGCCGGCGGGGCCACCACCGACGACGATGATGCGCTTGGGCGCCGCTGCCGGCCCCACGGCGGAGAACTCCCGCTCGCGCCCCGTCTCGGGATTCACCAGGCACCGGATGGGCCGCGCCCACAGCAGCGCCAGCCGGCAATGGTCACAGGAGATGCACGGGCGGATCTCGTCGTCCCTGCCGGCCGCGGCCTTGGCCGGCCAGTCGGGGTCGGCCAGCAACTGCCGGCCCAGCGCGATGAAATCGGCCTTCCCCTCGTCCAGGATCTCCTCGGCGAAGGCGGGGTGGCGGATCTCCCCCACGGCGATGACCGGCACGGAGACGCGCCCCTTGATGGTGGCGGCGTAGCCGGTGAGCCATCCCTCGGGACGAGCCATGGGGCTGGTGTCGGGCGGAGCCAGGGTGATCGGGGCAGTTCCGCCGATGGAGACATGGATGGCGTCCACGCCCCACGCCTCGAGCGCCTCCGCGATCTCCACGGCCTCCTCGATCCCGTAGCCGCCCTCGGCGCTCAGGCGGAAGAGCACCGGGAAGCGCGCGCCCACCGCCGCGCGGACCCGCCGGACCACCAGCCCGGCGAAGCGGCGGCGGTTCTCCGGGCTCCCGCCATAGGCGTCGGCGCGGCGGTTGGAGGCGGGGGAGAGGAACTCGTGGATCAGGTAGCCATGAGCGCCGTGGATCTCCACCGCATCGTACCCTGCGCGCCGGGCCCGGTCGGCGGCGCGGGCGTACTCCTCCGCCACCGCCTCGATCTCCGTCACGGTCGCCTCCCGGGGGACGATGGAGGCGGCATCCTGGGCCACAGGCGACGGAGCCAGGAGGAAGCCACCGGTCACCGCCGGGTCGGCGCGGCCCCCGCCGTGATGGATCTGCAGCGCGACCTTCGCGCCCTGGCGGTGGACCGCCTCGACCAGCTCGAAGTGGCCGGGCACGAGCCCGTCGCGGTCGATCCCGAGCTGGCAGACGAAGGCCTTGCCCTGCGGCGCGATGTAGGTGGCCTCCACGATGACGAGCCCCGCGCCGCCCGCAGCCCGGCGCGCGTAGTGCTCGACGGTGCGCGGGGTCACCGCCCCCGTCTCGGCGGCGAGCTGCACCACCATGGGTGCCATCACGACCCGATTGCGCAGCTCCATGAGCCCGATCGTTCCCGGCGAGAAGAGCCGCGGGCGGGCCTTCGCTTCCCCCATGTCAAGCCTCCTGTTGGCCCGGCCTCGATGAGGCCAGCGCCCGGGCGGTGTGCGGTCGAGGAGTTTCGTCGTCATCGCGACCACGATCCGGCGGCGGGCCACGGCCTGCCCTTCCCCGCCCCGGCTCAGAGCCCGAGCCCGACCAGCCGCTCGGTGGGCGGCCGGAAGGCCCGGGCGGGCCACGCGAGGGCTGCGTCGAGCTGCGCCAGCATCGTGGGGGTGTCCGCGGGGACCCGCCCGCGCACGTCGAGGAAGTTCGAGACGTGGTCCGAGAGCAGCGTCGTGGGCCCGTCGAGGTGCTGGATCAGCAGGCGGGTCTCGCGGAGCGCCTCCTGCGCCGACAGGAGGGTGAGCGCGCCGTCTCGCCATCGATCGTGCCAGGGCGTGCCCGGCTGCGGCACGAAGGTGCGCAGGCGGACGAAGGTGGGGGGCGCCTGGTTGAGGACCTGCGCGCTGCCCAGCGCATGCTCGCGCCAGCGCTCGGCGCCCGCCAGGCCGACCATGAGGTACACCGAGAGCTCGATGCCGGCGCCCATGACGTGCCGGTAGGCCTCCACCGCCTGTTCGGGGGTCACGCCCTTGTTGATGGCGCGCAGGGTCGCCGCATCCCCGGACTCGAGGCCGGAATGGATGCGGGTGATGCCGGCCGCCGCCACCGCCCGCCACTGCTCCAGGGACTTCTTGACGAGGAACTTCGCCGACCCGTACATGGTGATGCGCTCGAGGTCCGGGAACCGAGCGCAGGCCGCCGCGCCGATGGCGACCAGCGTGGCGGCGGGCAGGACGGCGGTGTTGCCGTCGGCCAGGAAGATGGTCCGTACCCCGTGCGGGCCATACGCCTCGCGCGCCATGTCCAGGTCTTCGATCACCTCCGTCAACGGGCGCACCCGGAAGCTGCGCCCCTTGTACATGCCGCAGAAGGCGCACTTGTTGTGCGGGCACGCCAGGGTCGCCTGGATGATGAGCGATCCAGCCTCGCTCGGGGGCCGATAGACGAGACCTTCGTACCGCACGCGTACCCTCCCTCGGCCACGGAGACGGCCGGGCCCAGGACCCGGCGCCTGCCGGGCCCCTTCAATAGATACACCGACGCCGCCCCGATGGGTAGGCCGGTGACGGCCCCTGGTGGTCCCGGCGCGCCGGCGGGCTCGCCCCGCCGGGGGGCCGCCGGTTGCGTTCGAGACACGACCCCCCGTATGCTCCCGTCGAGACGGGCCGCCACGTCACCACGCCGAGTCGGGGAGAGGGGACCTCAGCTGCCGGATCTTCCGCCACGGGACCCTCGCCTTCGAGGGACGCGTCAACACGCGGGAGATGAAGCGGCGCTGCGACGAGCTCGTTGGCTGGCTCTGCCGCCACAACCCCGTGCCGCCGGGAACGGTGCTCTCGACGGGCACGGGCATCCTGGTCCCCGACGAGCACGCGCTCGACGAGGGCGACATCGTCGAGATCGATCTCGAGAGGGTCGGCAGGCTCAGGAATCCGGTGCGGCGACTCCGCTAGCCCGGCGCGGCGCTACCTGGCGTCCTTCAGCGACAGCCAGACGCCGACGATCTGCTCGGAGGACAGCGCCTGGAAGCCCACGCGCCTGCTCACCCCGTAGAGGTCCATCTGCTGGTACAGCGGCAGCACCGCGCCGTCGTCCAGCATGAGCCGCTGCGCCCTGGCGTAGATCTCCTGGCGCCGCTTCGGATCCACCGTGGTCTGCGCCTCGTCCATCATCCCGTCGAAGTCGGTGTTGTGATGGTTCGCCAGCGGGTTGCCCGACCGGAACAGCGGGGTGAGCGTGCCGTCGGCGTCCCAGGTGGTGTTTCCCCAGCCGATGAGGTACATGGGGTTGGCCTTGTGGATGTAGACCATCTGGTTCAGGTAGGTGGTCCACTCGAAGGTGCGCACGCGGGCGCGGATGCCGGACTTGGTCAGCTGCCCCCCCACGGCCTCCGCCACCTCCTTGTCCTTGAGATAGCGCCCATCGGGGGAATTCAGCGTCAGGTCGATCCCGTTGGGGAAGCCGGCCTCGGCGAGGAGCTTCTTGACGCGGTCGGGGTCCTGCTTGACCGGCGCCAGCGACTTGTCGAAGCCGAAGTGCTTGCTGGTGAGCGGCGTGGCCGTGCGGATGGCCTGCCCCTCGAGGACCGTCTTGATGATCTCGTCGGGGTTCACGGCGGCGATGATTGCCTGGCGCACCCGCTTGTCCTTGGTGGGCCCCTCCACCGGCCCCGCCGGCTTGTTGGCGGTGTCGAACTGGTAGGTGTAGATGGGGATGAAGATGGTCCGCACGCTGGGCGCCTTGGAGATGTAGAGCTTGGGGTGCTTGTCGATGATCGGCACGAGGTGCGGCGGGATGTTGACGGCGATGTCCACCTCGCCGGCCTGGAGCGCGGCCACACGCACGGCGTGCTCGGGGATCGGCCGGTAGACGATGGTCTTGACTTTCGGGGCGCCGCCCCACCACCGCTCGTTGGCCTCGAGCACGAGCTGGTCGTCCTTCGCCCAGCGGACGAACTTGTAGGGCCCCGTGCCCACCGGGTTCCGGTCGGCGAAGGTCTTGTCCTTGCCCGCGAAGTGCTTCGGCGCCATGACGGCGCCGCGCAGCGCCAGCTGGTTCTCCAGCGTCGGGAACGGCTTGCTGGTGACGATCCGCACCGTGAACTTGTCCACCACCTGCACGGCGCTCACCAGGCGGAAGTTGCCGGCCTGCCGGTTGCCGAGCTTGGGATCGCGCAGGCGGTCCATGCTGAACTTGACCGCCTCGGCGTCGAACTCCTCGCCGTTGTGGAAGCGGACCCCCTGGCGCAGCTTGAACTCCCAGGTGGTGGGGGCAACGAGCTTCCACGAGGTAGCCAGCCACGGGATGATCTTGTTGTCCTTGTCCCGGAAGAGCAGCGTGTCATAGATGTTCAGCAGCACGTTGTAGGCGGGCGTCTCCTCGTGCCACTGCGGGTCGAGCGTCGTCGGGTCCACGCCCTGGGCAATGACGATCTTGCCCTGGGGCGCGGCCAGCGAGGGCACCGTCCACCCGAGCCCGATCACCGAGCACGCCAGGGCTACGCCGAGCGAGCGCACACCGAGTCGCTTCATGAGTGGATCTCCTTTCCTGCGCGCATGTCCGGCCTCGTTCGTCATGATGGCGGCGCCCTTCAGCATCACCTGCGCCCCCTCCCGTCAGACCTTCAGCCTCGGGTCGAGCGTGTCCCGGAGCCCGTCACCGAAGAGGTTGATGCCGAGCACGGTCACTAGGATGGCCAGGCCCGGGAACGTCGCGAGCCACCAGGCCGTCGAGAGGTAGACACGCCCGTCCGCGAGCATGCCGCCCCACGTCGGCGTCGGCGGCTGGACGCCGAGCCCGAGGAAGGACAGGGCCGATTCGATCACGATGACCCGGGCCATGTCCAGTGTCGCCACGACGAGCCAGGGAGTGAAGGCGTTGGGCAGCACGTGGCGGACGAGAATGCGCCCGTCGCGGCTGCCCAGCGCGATCGCGGCCTGGACGAACTCGCGCTCCCGGATCGAGAGCACCTCGCCCCGCACGACGCGCGCATAGACCACCCACGAGGAGACGCCGATGACGATGATGATGTTCTGGAGGCTCGGGCCCAGCACGCCGATCACGGCGATGGCGAGGAGGATGAACGGGAAGGCCAGCTGGATGTCCGCCAGCCGCATGAACAGGTCGTCCACGCGCCCCCCGAAGTAGCCCGAGACCAGCCCGATGACCATTCCCAGCAGCCCCGAGATGAGGACGGCCGCCAGCCCGACCAGGAGGGCGATGCGCGAGCCGTGGATGATCCGCGCCAGGATGTCGCGCCCGAGGTGATCGGTGCCGAGCGGGTGGGTGCGCCCCTGCGCATCCTGCCAGCCGGGCTCCCGGAGCCGCTGCCCGATGTCCTGCGCCAGCGGATCGAAGGGGGCCATCACCGGGGCGAGCGCGGCCGTCAGCGCCACGATCGCCACCACCACGAAGCCGAAGAGCGCGGTGCGCCGCCGGGCCAGGCGGGTCGCCAGCATCAGCCACTCCCGCGCCGCGGGGGAGGCGGCGGGCGTCAGCACGAGGGAGCCGGCCCCGTCAGCCGCCATGTGTTGGGTCCCCAGCCCGCCTGACTGTGGAGGCCACCACGCTGCGGCTCGGCCTCTTCGGGCCTTCGGCCCTCATCGTTCAGCTCGCCTCACTGTGGAGGACATCGCGCCGCGGCTCGGCCTCTTCGGGCCTTCGGCCCTCATCGGTCAGCTCGCCTCACTGTGGAGGCCACCACGCTGCGGCTCGGCCTCTTCGGGCCTTCGGCCCTCATCGGAAGCGGATCCGGGGGTCGAGGTAGGTGTAGACGATATCCACGAGGAAGTTGACCATCACGAACGTGCTGGCGAGCAGGAACACGGCGGCCTGGACCACGGGGTAGTCGCGGTTGAAGATGGCCTGCACCGACAGCCGGCCGACACCTGGCCAGGCGAAGATGGTCTCGGTGATGACGGAGCCGCCGAGCAGCGTGCCCAGCTCGATCCCCACGATGGTCACGATGGGGATCGAGGCGTTCCGCAGGGCGTGCTTCCAGACCACGGGGGGCTCGCCCACGCCCTTCGCGCGGGCCGTCCGGACGTAATCCTGCCCGAGCACCTCGAGCATCCCCGACCGGGTGAGCCGCGTGATGCGCGCCGTGGTGAAGAGCCCCAGCGTGATCGCGGGCAGCACCAGGTGCTCCAGGTCCCCGCGGCCGGACGAGGGGAGCCATCCGAGCCTGACCGAGAACACCAGAATCAGCATGATGCCGAGCCAGAAGGTGGGCATGGCCTGGCCCAGGAGGGCCACGACCGTCGAGACGTAGTCGATGGCGGTGTTGCGGCGCACAGCCGACACGATGCCGGCCGGGATGGCCACGCACAGGGCCAGCGCCAGGCCCGCCCCCGCCAGCTCGAAGGTCGCGGGCAGCCGCTCCGCCACCAGTGACATGGCCGGCTCGCCGTGGCGCAGCGACCCGCCGAAGTTGCCGCGCAGCGCGCCCTTGAGGAAGCGCAGGTACTGCACGCTGACGGGGTCATTGAACCCCATGGACTCCCGGAACTTGGCGATCTCCTCCGCGGTGGCGTCGGGCGGCAGCAGCAGCAGGGCCGGGTCCCCGGTGAGGTGCAGGATGAGGAACACCACCACCGACACGCCGAAAAGCACCAGGATGGACTGCAGGAGCCGCCGGAGCAGATAGACGTTCATCGAGTGGCCGGGGCGGCTTCAGCCGCCCCGGGACAGACGCGCGACCGCCTCGATGTGCGGGGTGTGCGGGAACATGTCGATGGGCTGGACCGACTCCAGCCGGTATCCGGCCCGCACCAGCTCGCCGAGGTCGCGGGCCAGCGTGGCCGGATTGCAGGAGACGTAGACGAGCCGCGCCGGGCGCAGGCTCACGAGCGCGTGGAGCGCCTTGGGGTGGAAGCCCGCCCGCGGCGGATCGGCCACGACCACGTCGGCCGTGACGCCCTTGGCCAGGAGGGAGGGCAGCACGAAGCGGACCTCGCCGGCGAGGAAGGCGCAGTTGACGATCCCGTTGGCCTCGGCGTTGCGGACCGCGTCGGCCACCGCCGCGGGGGTCACCTCGATCCCGTACACCCAGCGGCAGCGCCGCGCCAGGAGCAGGCTGATGGCGCCCGTCCCCGAGTAGAGGTCCACGACCGTCTCGTCGCCGTCAAGGCCCGCGGCCTCCAGGACCAGCTCGAAGAGCCGCTCCGCCTGCACCGTGTTCGTCTGGAAGAAGGAGCCGGGCGAGACCTGGAAGGTGAGCCCGCCCAGCGACTCCCGGATGTGGTCGCGTCCACCCAGGAGGTGCTCCTCCACGCCGACGGCCACGCTGGCCTTCTTCGGGTTCACGTTCAGCACGACGCTGGTGGTCTCCGGCACCCGCGCCTGGAGCCGTCCCACGAGGGGCTCGAAGTCGGACACGGCGGGCGCCGAGGTGACGATGTTGACCATCGCCTCGCCGGTGCGCTTGCCCTCGCGCAGCATCACGAAGCGGAGCAGGCCTTCGCCGCTCTCCTGCTCCCAGGCCGGGCACCCGCGCCCGGCGACGAAGTGCCGGACCTCGTCCAGCAGCGCGTTCATGCGCTCGGACTGGAGCAGGCAGCGCTCGATATCGAGCACCGAGTCGTACCGCTCGGCCTCGTGCAGGCCGATGAGCGGGGGCCGGACCCCTGCGGCCGGCTCACGCGCCGACGGGCCAGGCGACGGCGCCACCGTGAACTCCATCTTGTTCCGGTACCCGTAGGGCTCCGGGGCCGCGATGATGTCGCGCAGCTCGAAGGCGCCCAGCCCGCCGAGGCGCTCGAGGCAATCCGCCACCTGCTTGGACTTGAAGGCCAGCTGCGCCGGATAGGCCACGTGCTGGAGGCGGCAGCCCCCGCAGCGACCGAAGTAGGGGCACGGCGCCTCCACCCGGTGGGGCGACGGGCTCTCGACCGCCTCGATGGTCCCGCGCGCGAAGCGGGCCCGGGCCTGGCCGAGCCGGACGCGCAGCCGATCGCCGGGGATGCCGCCCGGCACGAAGACCACGTAGCCGTCCACGCGCCCAACGCCCTCGCCACCGAAGGCGAGGTCGTCGATGCTGATGGACAGAGTGTCACCGCGCTTGGCCCGGGCCATGTAGCGCCACTATATAGGTTGCGCCCGAGAGGAGTCAATTTGACCCCTTCTTCCCGGTAGCCGGCCGCGCGGCGCTCAAGTATCATTAGATTCTGTCATGACGTTGCGGCGACTCTCCGCCCCTCAGCGTGTCGGCGATCTGCTGACCCGGGCTCTGCCCGCGCTGACGGAGCGCATGTTCGAGGACACCATCCGGAGGGAGTGGGCGGTGGTGGCGGGTCCAGAGCTGTCGCGCCGCTCCCGGCCGGGGACGCTCGAGCGGGGCGTGCTCGAGGTGTGCGCCGACAACTCGCCCTGGCTCACCGAGCTGACGCTGCGCAGCGGCGAGCTCCTCGCCGCGCTCGGGGCCCGCTACGGAGGCCGCATCACCTCCCTGCGCTGCGTCCTGGGGCCGGTGGCACGGGAGGCCCCGGGTCCCGCGCAGCGGGCGCGGCGGGCACCGGGTCCGGGAGAGCGCCGGCTGAGCGCCGAGGAGGCCCAGGCAGTGGAGACCGCGGTGGCCACGCTGCCGGACCCGGACCTCGCCGCCGCCCTGCGGCGTCTCATGACCAAGGACTGCCTGGCCCGGCGGCAGCGGGCGGCAGACCCACGGGCGGAAGGGCCGGCCACATGATCAGCGCCCAACGGCCCGTGACCTTCGGCGCAATCCTCCTGTTCCTCGGGGGCGCTGTCCTCGCCGGCGGCTGCGCCGCGGGCGCTCCCCAGGTGCCGGGCGCAAGCGCGGAGACCGCCACGCCCGCTCCGCGTCTGCACCCGGCCGACACCACCACCGAGGCCTACTACCACTTCTCCGTCGCCCAGCTCCACGCTCGGGCCGGCCGCTTCCCGGAAGCCATCGCCGAGCTGCGCCAGGCCATCCAGCGCGACCCCGGGACGCCGGCGCTCTGGATCCAGCTCGCCCAGTGGCTGTCGCGCACGAATGCGCCCGCCGAGGCCATCGAGGCGGCGCAGAAGGCGGTGGAGCTGGCGCCCGACAGCCAGGCCGCCCATCTCGGCCTGGCCGATCTCTTCCGGCGACAGCGCAGGCCGGCCGAGGCCGAGGCCGAGCTGGAGAAGGTGATCGCCCTGGCCCCGCAGAAGCCGGACGCCTACCTGGCGCTGGCCCAGCTCCACTTCGAGCAGAAGGCCTACGACAAGGCGCGGGCCGTCCTGCTCCGCCTGGTCGAGGGCCGTCCCGCCCTGGCGCAGGGGCATTACCTGCTCGGTCGCGTCGCGATCGAGACCGAGGCGTGGGACGAGGCCGTGACCCGCCTCAGGCGCGCCACGGAGCTGGACCCGGACCAGGACGGAGCGTGGACAGCGCTCGGCTTCGTCTTCGAGAACCAGAAGCGTCCCGAGGAGGCCATCCTCGTCTACCGGCAGGCGATCAAGACGAACCCGGACAACCTGGGCTTCGTGGAACGCCTGGGGGATCTCCTGCTGAGGCTGGGGCGCTTCAAGGACGCCGAGCGGGAGATCGAGACCTTGACCGGCGCAGCCCCGCGGGATCCGCGCGTGTGGATCAAGCTGGGGGCGGTCCAGTACGAGCAGAAGGAGTGGGAGCGGGCCGCCGCGGCCTTCCGGCATGCGCTGGGGCTGGAGCCCGGCAACCTGCGCGCCCGGTACTTTCTCGCCACGACTCTCATCGAGGCGGGCAAGGACGCCGAGGCGCGCGCCGAGCTGGAACGGATCCTGAGCGCGGACGCCCGGTCCGTGGACGCCCGCGTCCAGCTGGGCTTCCTCCTGAGCCGGGCGAAGCGCTATCAGGAGGCCGCCGCCCTCCTCCGCGAGGCGATCAATCTGGAGCCCAAGCGGCCGGAGCTCTTCCTCTACCTCGGCACGGCGCTCTACCGCGCCTCGGAGCATGACCGGGCCGCGGCCGTCCTCCAGGAGGGACTCTCCCTGGACGACAACCACCGCGACCTGCATTTCCAGCTCGGCGTCGTCCGGGAGAAGCAGCGGCGCTTCGAGGACTCCGTCCGCGCCTTCCGCCGCGTGATCGCCATCGACCCCAAGCACGCCGAGGCCTACAACTACATCGGCTACATGTACGCTGAGCGCGGCATCAATCTCGGCGAGGCGGTGGAGCTGATCCAGCAGGCCCTGGCGCTGGACCCGGAGAACGGCTACTTCATCGACAGCCTCGGGTGGGCCTACTACCAGCTGGGCAAGTACCCCGAGGCCCTGCGCGAGCTGCTGCGCGCGGCCGACCGGGCCAAGGACGACCCGGAGGTCTTCGATCACCTGGGCGACGCCTACCTGAAGAACGGGAACGTCGAGGAGGCCATCGCCGCGTGGGAGAAGGCGCTCCAGGTGGACAAGGAGAACCGGACCTCCGAGTCGGTGAAGAAGAAGCTCCAGGAGGCGCGCGAGAAGCAGCTGCGGGCCAAGGGTGATTCTCCCAGGACCGAGCCGAAGTAGCCTCCGGCTCGCCGCTGTGCTCCTGCTGGCCTCGACGCTGGGGGCCTGTGCCTCCGTCCCCCCCGGCCGGCCGCTGTCCGCAGAGGTGGAAGCCACCCTCAGCCTCATCGAGCGGCGCTGGCAGGCCTTCGGGGATCTGCGGGGCGTGGCGGAGATCCGGATCCAGCGCGACGGCCAAGTCCTGCACCTGGCCGGCGTCCTGCTGCTGCGCGCACCGGCCTCTCTGCGCTTCGAGGCCCTGTCGCCTTTCGGCCCACCCATCCTCCTGGTGAGTGCCGACCCGGATCGGGTGACGATCTGGGAGATCATCAGGAACCGGGCTTTCATCCTGCCCTCGTCCCCTGAAGCCAACCGGCGCTGGCTCGGGCTGGCTCTGGGCTCGGAGGATCTGGTGGCCCTCCTGGCGGGACGGGTCCGGCCCCTCGGGTCCCCCCTGTCCGGAGCCTTCCTGCCCGCCGATGACCGCGGCCCGTCGCTGAGCCTGACTGGCCGGGAGACCACTCAGCGGCTCTGGGTGGACCCGGACACAGGGGTGGTCAGACAGGTCGAGTACACGCGGGGGCGGAAGCCGCTGCGCGTCGTGATCACTGGCAGCGGACCCGCCGAGCCTCCCTCCGCGGTCACGCTGGCTTCGCTCGACGGCACGCTGGAGGTCTCCGTCACGTACCGGAGATCCCAGATCGACACCGGCTTCGATCCTGACCTGCTGAAGGTCACTGTCCCGGAAGGCGTGGAAATCCAAGACTTCCGTTGACAGGCCGCCCGGCCGCATGTTAGCCTTCGCTGCCGTGTCAAGGCGGCCGAGTGGGACCCGTCGGCTCGTGCTTCGGACCTCGGCCAAGGTGAACCTGGCCCTCGAGGTCCTGGGCAAGCGGGACGACGGCTATCACGAGATCGTTACGGTGATGCAGGGGGTGGATCTCGCGGACCGTCTGACGCTCGAGACGGCCGATTCGCTGTCGCTTCAGGTGAGCGATCCCGCGCTGCCGGCCGGCGACGATAACCTGATCGTTCGGGCGGCGACGATGCTCAGAGAGGCCGCGGGGGCGCCCCTGGGCGCCCGCATCGCCCTGGAGAAGCGGATTCCCGTGGCCGCCGGGCTCGGTGGCGGATCGAGCGATGCCGCGGCCACCCTGTGGGGGCTCAACCGTCTCTGGGGGCTCCGCTGGCCGCGCGCGCGCCTCGTGGCGCTGGCGGTGCGGCTCGGGATGGACGTGCCGTTCTTCCTTGGACCAGGACGGGCGCTGGCGACGGGGCGGGGCGAGCGGCTCAGGCCATTGCCGGCCGCGGGCGGCTACGCGCTCGTGCTCGTGAATCCGAACTTTCCGCTGTCCACGCGCGAGGTGTACGGGCGCGTGCCGGCGGGGTGGACGGCCGAGGCGCGGGGCACGCGTCGGATGGTGGAGGCGCTCCGCACGCGGAGCGCGCGGGCGGTGGCCGGCGCCCTCACGAACAACCTGGAGGCGATGGTCGAGCCGATGGTCCCGGCCATCCGCCGGATGAAGAGCGCGCTCTTGGCGGCAGGAGCCCTCGGCGCGGTGATGTCCGGCAGCGGTCCGACCGTGTTCGGCGTGGCCAGGTCCTACGACCACGCCCGCCAGATCCGGGGGCGGGTGAACCGCGCGGGATGGTCGTGCTGGGCCGTCCGGACCGTGTCCGGCCCGGTGATCCGGGCGCTGTGAACGTCTTTGCTGGGGCGTGGCCAAGCGGCAAGGCGCGGGACTTTGGATCCCGTATTCGGAGGTTCGAATCCTCCCGCCCCAACCACGAACGGAGACGAGGACATCCATGGGGTATGAGCTGAAGCTTTTCTCCGGCATGGCCAACCGGCCGCTGGCCGAGGAGATCGCCCAGCAGCTGCACCTGCCGCTGGGGGATGCGGATGTCTCCCGCTTCTCCGACGGCGAGGTCTACGTGCAGATCAACGAGAACGTCCGGGGCCAGGACGTCTTCGTGGTCCAGCCGACCTGCCCGCCGGTGAACGACAACCTCATGGAGCTGCTGGTCATGATCGACGCGTTCAAGCGGGCCTCCGCGCGTCGCATCACGGCCGTCCTCCCCTATTACGGCTACGGGCGGCAGGACCGCAAGGTGATGCCGCGCGTGCCCATCTCGGCCAAGCTCGTGGCCGATCTGATCACCGCGGCCGGCACCCATCGCGTGCTGGCGGTGGATCTGCACGCCGGGCAGATCCAGGGCTTTTTCGACATCCCGGTGGACCACCTCTTCGCCGCCCCCGTCATCATCGACTACCTGGCCAAGAAGGATCTCCACGATCCGGTGCTGGTCTCCCCCGACGCGGGCGGCGTCGAGCGCGCCCGCGCCATCGCCAAGCGTCTCAAGGCTGGGCTGGCCATCATCGACAAGCGCCGCGACGGCCCCAACGTGGCCGTGTTCATGCACCTCATCGGCGATGTCGAGGACAAGGACGTGGTGATCATCGACGACATGATCGACACCGCGGGCACGATGATCCAGGCCGTGGACGCGCTCCGGCGCGAGGGCGCGCGACGGATCCTGGCCTGCGCCGTCCACGGCGTGCTGTCGGGCCCCGCCATCGATCGCATCACCGGCTCGTCGCTGGAAGAGGTGATCATCACCAACTCCATCCCGCTGCCGGCCAGCAAGCACCTCCCCAAGGTCCAGGTGCTGTCGGTCGCCCCGCTCTTGGCGGAGGCCATCCGGCGAATCCACGACGAAGAGTCCGTCTCCGGCCTGTTCGTCTAGCCAAGCGAAGGAGTCGAGCGTCATGGAAATGCGTGCACTGACCATCGAGAGGCGCGAGGGCACCGGCAAGGGCCCGGCCCGGCGCCTGCGTCGTGCCGGGCGCATCCCGGCCGTGCTCTACGGCGGCGCGAGCCCCGAGAGCATCGCCGTGGATCCGGGGGAGATCCTCCGGCTCATCCACGGCCACGAGGGCGGCACCCAGCTGCTGAAGGTCTCCTTCGCGGGAGCCGCCGAGGCGCGGATGGCCATCATCCGCGACATGCAGTTCGATCCGGTCTCCGAGGCGCTGATCCACGCCGACCTGCAGGAGGTCGCGCTGGACAAACCGATCCAGGTCGCCGTCCCGCTCCGGCATGTCGGCGACCCGATCGGGGTTCGGGAGACCAAGGGCATCCTCGAGATGATCCTCCGCGAGATCCAGGTGTCATGCCTGCCGGGCGAGATCCCGGAGGTCATCGCCGCCGACGTCTCGGAGCTGCACATCGGGGACGTGTTCACGGTCGGCCAGCTCGTGGCCCCCGCGGGGGTGCGCATCCTGACGGATCTCCGCCAGGCCGTCGCCACCGTGGCGCCGCCCATGGCCGAGGAGGTGGCCGCTCCCGTCGCGGCCGTGGCCGCGGCGCCCGCCGAGCCCGAGGTCCTCACGGAGCGCAAGCCGAAGGAAGAGGT
Organism: Candidatus Rokuibacteriota bacterium; assembly: GCA_016188005.1. Classification (NCBI taxonomy): domain Bacteria; phylum Candidatus Rokuibacteriota; species Candidatus Rokuibacteriota bacterium. Next base: position 23,775 of record JACPIQ010000111.1, read on the forward strand.
CGAAGAGAAGAAGAAGTAAGTGGCCCAGGCGATCGTCGGCCTCGGCAACCCCGGGCCGGAGTACCGCGACACCCGCCACAACGTCGGGCAGCGCGTGGTGGAAGGGCTTGGCCGGACCCTCCACGCGCGCTTCGCGCGCGAGGGGGGGCACCTGGTCGCGCGCGCCCGCTGGCGGGGCGAGGCCCTCTGCCTCGTCAAGCCCCAGTGCTTCATGAACGTCAGCGGCCCGGCCGTGGCGCGCCTCGGCCGGAAGCTCGGGTTCACCCCCGCGGATCTCATCGTCGTCTTCGACGACCTGGACCTGCCGCTGGGCAAGATCCGCATCCGCACGAAGGGCAGCGCGGGGGGGCACAACGGCGTACGGTCGCTCATCGAGGCCCTCGGCACCAGCGAGTTCCGGCGGATCAAGATCGGCATCGGCCGGCCCGGCGCGCCGGGCGAGGACCGGGACCACGTGGTGGATCACGTTCTGTCGCCCTTCTACCGCGAGGAGCACGAGGTGGTCGAGGCGGCCTGCGCCGAGGCCGCGCAGCAGGCCCTGAAGCTGGTTGAGAGCCGCCCCTCTCCCTCGCGTGCATGACGCGCCCGGCGTGTCCCGATCCCGGCCCGAGCCGGGCGGTCCCGGTCGCGGCCGCGGCTCTTCTGGCGGAATTGCGCCCCTCGGGGCCGCGTGGTATACAGTTCACGTTTACCCGGCTGTCGAGAGGGGGGACCTGAGTGACCAAGGTCATCGTCGAGCCCGACGAGTCCTTCGAGAACGCGCTCAAGCGGTTCAAGAAGCAGTGCGAGAAGGCCGGGCTCATGTCGGAGCTGCGGAAGCGCCAGCACTACGAGAAGCCCAGCGTCAAGCGCAAGCGCAAGACCCTGGCAGCGCGCAAGAAGGCCAAGAAACGCGAGCGGTTCTCCGAATAGTCGCCGGGGGGGCGGGGGTCGAGTGGGCCCAGGTCAGGGCCCTGCTGGCCCTTGCCACCCACACTCCGATGGGCCGCGAGCGAGCGCTTGCTCTCGAGCCCTCCACCGATCCCGGAACGATTCACGCGGCCCTGAGCGACACCCGCCAGGGCCGCCTCGCCCTGGCGGAGGGCGGCCCGCCGCCATGGGATGCGATCCCAGACGTGCGCGCCACGCTGGACCGGGCCCGCACCCCGGGGGCGGTGGCCGACGGCGCCGACCTCCGCGGGCTGATTCCGCTCCTGGAGGCTCAGGGGCGGCTGGTGGGATACGGCCGGAGCATCGAGGGCGTGGCCCCCGATCTCTCCGCGGCGCTCCGCGGGCTCCCGCCGCTGGACGGGTTGCGAGACCTCCTGTGGCGCTCGCTCGACGACGATGGCGGCGTGACGGACGAGGCCAGTCCCGCGCTGCGGCGTCTTCGCCGGCGGCTCCGGGAGCTACGGAGGGACCTCGTCAAGCGCCTCGAAGCCCACTTCCAGGCGCCGGGCGCCGACCTCCTCTTCCAGGAGCGCTACGTGACCGTGCGCCACGGCCGCTACGTGCTGCCGATCCTGGCCGCGGCCAAGGGGCGCCTGCGTGGCATCGTGCACGACCGCTCCCAGAGCGGGGCCACGCTCTTCGTGGAGCCCGAGGCGGTCGTGGAGGACAACAACGAGCTCGTGCAGGCCATCCGCGAGGAGGAGAGCGAGGTCTGGCGCGTGCTGGCCGTGCTCACTGACGCGGTTCGCGAGGCGCTGCCCGAGCTCCACACACTGCTCGAGGGCCTGGGCCGGCTCGACCTGACCTTCGCCCTGGCCGACCTGGCCGAGCGCATGAGGGCGGTGGAGCCGGCGCTGGGCCCCGGCCCGGCCGGCACCGCGGAGATCAGCCTCCGGGGAGCGCGTCACCCCCTCCTTCTGGCCCAGGGCTGGCAGAACCCCGAGCGGCCGGTGGTCCCCGTGGACCTCGTGCTAGACGCCGAGCGCCCGCTGCTCGTCATCACGGGGCCCAACGCGGGAGGCAAGACCGTGGCCCTCAAGACGTTGGGGCTCTTCGCGCTCATGGCCCAGTCCGGTTTTCATCTGCCGGCATGCGACGGGGCGCGGCTGCCCGTGTTCGAGCAGCTGTTCACCGTCATCGGCGACGACCAGAGCGTGGCGGAGAACCTCTCCACCTTCTCGGCCTTCGTCAGGCAGCTCCGGGTCGTGCTCGAGCACGTGGACCACCGGTCGCTGGTGCTCCTCGACGAGCTCGGCGCCGGCACCGATCCCGAGGACGGCGCCGCGCTGGCCCAGGCCGTGCTCGAGGAGGTGGCCGGGCGCGGGGCCTTCTGCGTGGCCTCCACTCATCTCGAGCCCCTCAAGGCCTTCGCCTCTACCGACCCGAGGGCGCGGAATGCCTCGGTGGAGTTCGATGGCGAGCGGCTTGAGCCGACCTTCCGGCTCGTCTACGACCGCCCGGGGCAGAGCTATGCCCTGGCCATCGGGGCGCGGCTTGGGCTGCCTCCGGCCCTGATCGATCGCGCCCAGGCCCACCGCTCGACGCACGGGCGCGCCCTCCAGGAGCTCCTCACCCGCCTTGACGCGCGCGACCGCCAGGACGCCGGGCGCGCGGCGCTCATCGAGCGGCGCGAGGCGGAGTCGGCCGGGCCCCTGTCCCGGGCGCGGGAGGAGCTGGAGACAGCCCGGAGCCAGGCGCGCGAGAGCCTCACTCGCGCTCGGGCCGAGGCCCAGCGGCTCCTCGGCGAGATCCGCCGCGCGGTGAACGAGGAGTGGGAGCAGCTCAAGCGGAGCGACCGTACGCGTGAGAGCCTGGAGCGGAGCCGCAAGCGCCTGCTGGATCTCACCCGGCGCGCGTCGGAAGCGCCCGCCGAGGATGCCCCGGGCCCCACGGCCGCCGCCGCCCCGGGCGATCATGTCCAGATCGTGCATCTCGGCCTCGAGGGAGAGGTGCTGACGGTGGACGGAGCCGGCGCGACGGTGCGCGCGGGGAGCGTCACGGTGAAGGTCCCGGTCCGGGCCCTCCGCGTGCTGGAGCCTCCCGCGGCCCACCGCGCGCGCTCCCGGGCGGCGGCGCCGGCCCGCCGGGATGTGCGATTGCCCGAGAAGACGGGCGTCGCCGCCGAGATCCAGCTGATCGGCCGGACCGCGGACGAGGCGCGCGATCTGGTCGAGAAGTACCTCGACGACGCCTTCCTCGCCGGGCTGCCATCGGTGCGGGTCATCCACGGCAAGGGGACGGGCACACTCCGCCGCGTCGTCCACGAGCTGCTCGCGGTGCATCCCCTGGTGGCCGCGCACCGGCCCGGCGCACCCCAGGAAGGGGGCGAGGGGGCCACCATCGCCAGCCTCCGGGTGGGAGACTAGCATGGGCCCGGGCTTCTCGCCCCCGCTCCTCGAGGAGATCCGCTCGCGCGTGGACATGGTGGAGCTCGTCGGCCAGTTCGTGAACCTCAAGCGTGCCGGCGAGAACTGGAAGGCCCTCTGCCCCTTCCACACGGAGAAGACACCTTCCTTCACCGTCCACCCGAAGAAGGGCATCTTCCACTGCTTCGGCTGCGGCGCCGGGGGGGATGCCTTCAGCTTCCTCATGCGCCAGGACCGGCTCGCCTTCCCCGAGGCCGTGCGTCTCCTCGCCGGGCGCGCCGGCGTGGCGCTGCCCGCGGAGCGCACGCCCGAGGCCGCCGACGGAAAGCTCGAGGCGCTCCGCCAGCTCATGGCGCGCGCGACGGAGTTCTACGCCGAGGCGCTTTGGGCGGCCGGCGGTGAGAGGGCCCGGCGCTATCTCGAGGGGCGCGGCGTGGACCCGGAGATGGCGCGGCGCTTCGGCCTCGGCTGGGCTCCGGAGGGCTGGGACCACCTGCTCACCTTCATGCGAGGGCAGTCGGTGGCGGAGGAGGCCCTGGCCCAGGCCGGGCTCGTCCTCCCTCGCCAGACCGGCTCGGGCTTCTACGACCGCTTCCGCAGCCGGCTCCTGTTCCCGATCCGCGACGGGCAAGGCCGGGTCGTCGCCTTCGGCGGGCGCGCCCTGGGCCTCGAAGAACCGAAGTACCTCAACTCCCCCGAGACGCCGCTCTACGTGAAGGGACAGACTCTCTACGCCCTCGATCTCGCGCGGGGGGCCATGCGCGAGCGCAACCGCGCCGTCGTGGTGGAAGGCTACCTCGACTGCCTCATGGCCCACCAGTACGGCTTCACCGAGACAGTCGCCGCGCTCGGCACCGCCTTCACCCCGGCCCAGCTCGCGCTCCTGCAGCGTCACGCCGACGAGATCATCGCCGTCTTCGACGCCGACGCCGCGGGACAGAAGGCGGCCGCGCGGCTGGAAGAGCTCACGGGGGAGGCTGCGGACATCCGGAGCCTGGGCTGGTCTGTGGCGCGGACGGGCGGCTTCGCGAGGGCCGGCCACTTCCCCGTCAAGGTCGCGGTGCTCCCCGAGGGACACGATCCCGACAGCCTGCTCCGGGCCCTGGGGGCGGAGGCCTTCCGCTCGCGCCTGGACGCGGCCAGGAGTATCCTCTCCTTCGTGATGGCGCAGGCCTTGGCCGAAGAAGACCTGGCCTCGTCCCGCGGGCGCGCAACGGCCCATGCCCGCGTCGCCCTGATCCTCTCGAAGGTTCCCGATGCTGAGGAGGCCACCGCGCTGGCGCGCCAGGCCGCCCGGGAGCTCGGGGTGGACACGACCCAGCTCTGGATCGAGGCGCAGCAGCTCGGGCGGGCGCGGCTGTCCCACGGCCGCGGCGAGCGGGCTCCGGGTCGCGACGCGCTGCCTACGGTGAGCGCGGCCGGGTTGCCCCCGAGCCTGGCCGAGCGAGACCTCCTGGCGCTGCTGCTCGGCGTCGCGGAGGCCCGGAGCGCGCTCCTGCCGGGGATCGACCAGGAGGACATCGCCCATCCCGGGCTCCGGCGGCTGCTGGAGGCGCTGCGCGGCGCCCCCGACAGCCCGGCCGAGGCGCTGATGACCCTGCTCGACAGCGACAGCGAGCGCGGGCTCCTCGCCTCCCTGCTCCTCGAGGAGCGGCAGTGGACGGACGTGCAGCAGCAGATCAGCCAGCTCCAGCGGCGCTACGAGATCCGGCGCCGGAAGAAGCGGATCCGGCTGGTGACCCGGGCCATCGTGGAGGCCCAGGCGACCGCGGACCCGTCCCTGCCCCAGCTCGAGGCCGAGCTCGGGCGGCTCCAGCGCGAGGCCCAGGAGGTGCGCGAGCTGTCCCTCGCGCCAGCGGCGGGCCGGCCCGCCCCCGGGCCCCAAGCGAGCGCGCCCGGGTCAATGACGCCCTAACCCCCCTTCAGGAGACGTTGCGAGCATGGCGGACGAACCGAAGCTGGAAGAGCTCGACAAGCTCATCGCGGTGGGGAAGCAGAAGGGGTTCCTCACCTACGACGAGGTCAACGACGCCCTGCCGTCCGACATCGTCTCCCTCGACCAACTCGACGACATCATGATGATGTTCGGCGCCATGGACATCGAGGTCGTGGACTCCGCCAAGGCCAGCCGGCTCCCCTCGGAGGTCGAGCCGCCGCACGAGCGAGACGAGGAGGACGAGCCCGCCGATGCGCCCATCGATCTCACCCCCGGCCCCGTCGGGCGCACGGAGGATCCCGTGCGCCTGTACCTGCGCGAGATGGGCCGGGTGTCCCTCCTCACCCGCGAGGGGGAGATCACCCTCGCCAAGCGGATCGAGGAGGGCAAGGACGAGGTGACGCGGGCCATCCTCGCGACCAACCTCGCCCTCGAGAAGATCCACGGGCTCCGCGACGAGCTGCGCCGCGAGGTCGTCCCCGTCAAGGACGTGGTGGACTACCCGGAGGAGGAGTTCTCCGAGGACAAGGAGGAGGAGCTCCGGCGCTCGGTGATCCGCGACCTCGGCAGCGTGGACCGGCTGCTCCGCGAGCGCGAGAAGCTCATGGACCAGGCGCGGCGCCTCCGGACGCGCGCCGGCGGGCGCCGCAAGGGCGAGCCCACCTGGAAAAAGATCGAGACACAGGCCCAGGCCAAGCAGGCCAGGGTCCTCGGCACGCTCCGGAGCCTCAACCTCCAGCCCTCGCTGCTGGATGCCTGGGGGCAGGACCTGAAGAGGCTCGTGGAGAAGATCCAGCGCGCCGAGCGCGAGATCGCGCTGTGGTCGGACGGCCGGCGCCCGGCGCCGGCGGCGGTGGACGCCTTCCTCGCCTCCCTCGGCGACGACGACCGCGACGACGGTGACCGCGACCTCTACCAGAGGGCCGCCAGCAAGCACCCAGGCATCAAGGACCGCCTCGTCTGGGTCGCGCAGCAGAAGATCAGGCGCTCGGAGGAGGGGGCGAAGGCCCGGGCCGAGGACCTCAAGCGCATCGTGGCCATCATCAGGCAAGGCGAGGCCAAGGCCGCGCGCGCCAAGAAGGAGATGGTGGAGGCCAACCTCCGCCTCGTCATCTCCATCGCCAAGAAGTACACGAACCGGGGGCTCCAGTTCCTCGACCTCATCCAGGAAGGCAACATCGGCCTCATGAAGGCCGTGGACAAGTTCGAGTACCGCCGCGGCTACAAGTTCTCCACCTACGCCACCTGGTGGATCCGCCAGGCCATCACCCGCGCCATCGCCGACCAGGCCCGGACCATCCGCATCCCCGTGCACATGATCGAGACGATCAACAAGCTCATCCGGACGTCTCGGCAGCTGGTGCAGGAGCTGGGCCGCGAGCCCAGTCCCGAGGAGATCGCCGTCAAGATGGAGGTGCCGGTCGACAAGGTGCGGAAGGTGCTCAAGATCGCCCAGGAGCCCATCTCCCTCGAGACGCCCATCGGCGAGGAGGAGGACAGCCACCTGGGGGATTTCATCGAGGACAAGCAGGTGGGCTCGCCCGTGGAGTCCATGATCGGGCTCTCGCTCCGGGAGCAGACCAACAAGGTGCTCAACACGCTCACCCCGCGGGAGGAAAAGGTGCTGCGCCTGCGGTTCGGCCTGTCCGACGGGTGCGAGCACACGCTCGAGGAGGTCGGCCAGGACTTCGCCGTGACCCGCGAGCGCATCCGGCAGATCGAGGCCAAGGCCCTCCGCAAGCTCCGCCACCCGTCGCGCTCCAAGAAGCTCCGGAGCTTCCTGGAGTCCTGATATGATCACGCGCGGGCCCATAGCTCAATTGGCAGAGCCCCCGGCTCATAACCGGTACGGTCTTGGTTCGAGTCCAAGTGGGCCCACCACCATGGCACGGGCACCCGGGCTGTCGCCCGCCCGTGCCTGGCGGCGGCTGACGCCGCGCAAGCAAGCAACATGAGTCCGAATTCGCGGCGGGGGCGGGCGTGGCGACAGCCCGGGTGCCCGCCCCAGGTGAAGACTTGGACGGCCAGCTCCGGATCCTGATAGAGCTGCAGACGCTCGATACGAAGATCGCCGGCCTCGAGGGCGAGGCCGCCCGGCTCCCGCAGGAGATCGCCCGCGTCCGGGCCGAGGTGGACGAGATGCGCAACCAGGTCGCGGGGGCCAAGACGAAGCTCGACGCGGCCCGCAAGGACACGCGCGCCAAGGAGAAGGACCTCGACGATTCGCAGGTGAAGCGCCAGAAGTTCGAGGGCCAGCTCTACCAGGTCAAGACCAACAAGGAGTACTCGGCCGTCCTCTCCGAGATCGAGGAGGTCAAGCAGCAGAAGGCCAGGATCGAGGAGGAGATCCTCACGCTCATGGAGCGTCACGAGCGGCTGGCCGGGGCGATCAAGGAAACCGAGGCGCAGCTCAAGGCCGCCGAGGCCCAGGGCGCGGCGGAGGAGAAGGCGCTCCGCGAGAAGCTCGGAGCGGTGGAGGCCGATCTGGCCGTCACGCGAAGCGACCGGGCCGGCGTGGCCCGCGAGCTGCCGGTCAACATCCTCGCCGACTACGAGCGGCTGCTCCGCGGTCGTGGCGGGCTCGCCCTGGCCGTGGTGACGATGCCCAACCTGTGCTCCGGCTGCCGGATGACCATCACCCCCCAGCGCCTGCAGGAGCTCAAGCCACAGAACACGCTCCTCCCCTGCGAGGCCTGCGGGCGGTACCTCTACTGGCCCGCCTGACACCCGCGGGACCCCGCACCGACCGGGTCACCCTCTACACCGACGGCGCCTGCCTCGGCAACCCGGGCCCCGGCGGCTGGGGCGCCATCATCCTCGACGGCGGGAGCGAGCGCGAGCTGTCCGGCGCCGAGCCCGCGTCCACCAACCAGCGCATGGAGCTCACCGCGGTCATCGAGGGGCTCCGCGCCCTTCCGGGCCGCCGCGGCGTGGCCGTCTACAGCGACAGCGCCTACGTCGTCAACTGCTTCCGTGACCGCTGGTACGTGCGCTGGCGCCGGAACGGGTGGAGGAACGCCCAGAAGAAACCCGTGGAGAACCGGGATCTCTGGGAGGCGCTCCTGGCGCTGGCCGAGCAGCACGACGTCGAGTGGCACAAGGTTGCGGGCCATTCCGGCGACCCGCTCAACGAGCGCGCCGACCGCCTCGCCAATGCCGCCATCGAGCGCATGAAGGCGGGCGCCGGCCGAGCAGAGCGCTGAAACACTCGCACGGCAAGGTCTCGCGTCGCCCGGCGGCAGCCGCCCCCGCGGCCCCCGCATCGGGTGGTGTGCTGTCCTTCGATCGCGGCTCGCTCCGCCTCGAACTGCCCCGGACCGCGCGCGTCCCGCCGTATCTCGCCTGGGACGAGCGGGTGGGCGCCTGGCGCACCGAGGCGATGCACCACGCTCGCCTCTGCGAAGATGCCGCCCGGTACCACCTCTCGCTGACGGACCAGGCCGGGCGCTTCTTCGAGTGCCCGCCTCTGCGGCCGGCGCTGCCGCCGCTCCGGCCCGATCAGGAGGCGGCCGTCCTCGCCTGGGAGCAGGCCGGCCGCCGGGGCGTGATCGTCAAGCCCACGGGCACGGGCAAGACCGAGATCGCGCTGTCGATCATCGCCCGCCACCGCGTGTCCGCACTCGTCGTCGCCCCGCTGCGCGACCTCATGTACCAGTGGCAGCGGCGCATCCGCCAGGGGCTCGGCTTCGACGCGGGCGTGCTCGGCGACGGCCGGCGCGAGATCTGGCCGATCACCGTCACGACGTACGACAGCGCCTACATCCACATGAAGGAGATGGGCAACCGCTACCGGCTGGTGGTCTTCGACGAGGCCCACCACCTCCCCGGGGCCACGCTGCACGAGAGCGCGCTCGACACCCTCGCCCCCATGCGCCTGGGCCTCACGGCCACGCCCGAGCGCGCCGACCGGCGCGAGGGGATGCTCGACGACCTGATCGGGCCCGTGGTGTTCCGCGAGGAGATCGCCGCCGCCAAGGGCAGGACGCTCGCCGACTACAGCCTGGTCCGCGTGCCGATCCACCTCGCGCCCGAGGAGCAGGAGGAATTCGACGGGCTCTCCCGGCGGGTGCGCGCGTACCTCATCGAGCGCAGGCGCGAGGAGCCGGGCTTCGAGTGGACCGACCTCACGCGCCGCTCCCGCACCGACACCGAGGCCCGGGAGGTGCTGCGGGCGTACCGGCGGAAGCTCGCCCTCATCCACCGGTCCGCGGAGAAGCTCCGGGTGGTCGAGGATATCCTGCGCCTGCATCCCACGGACCAGTGCGTGATCTTCACGGCGTCCAACCGCATGGCGCTGGAGGTCTCCGCGCGCTTCCTGATCCCGGCGCTCACCGCGCATTCCGACAAGCGGGAGCGCAACGCGGTGCTGGATGGCTTCGCCGCGGGCACCGTCCGGGCGCTGGCCGCCTGCGAGGTCCTCAACGAGGGGTGGGACGCGCCCGCCCTCAAGCTGGGCATCGTGCTCGGCGGGGAGAAGGGCGTGAAGGAGGCGGTGCAGCGTCTCGGCCGGCTGCTCAGGCGGTCCGGCGACCGCTCCGCGCGGCTCTACGAAGTGGTGCTCCAGGAGACGCCGGACGTCACGCGGGCGCGCCGGCGAGGACAGTCCGGTGCTTACAAAGCAGCAGCGCGTCTATCACTGGGACAGGCGCAGCAGCTCGATCTCTTCTGATCGGCTGAGCGACGAGGACACGCCGCACCTCGCGCGGGCCCTCGCCGTCTACCGCGCCTCGCTCGGCGAACGGCTCGCCCGGGTCCGCGACGCCGCCCGCGCCGCGCTGGAAGATCTGCGCCCCGACCGGGTCGAGGCCGTCGTCCAGATCCTCGACGACACGGCGACCTACGAGTGGCCCCGCGGCCGCCTCCAGGCGGAGCGACGCGTTCGCGTCTTCGCCCAGGCCGGCAG
>JACPIQ010000112.1 GCA_016188005.1 Candidatus Rokuibacteriota bacterium
ATGACCACCTCCTGGCGAGGAAGTAACCACGGCCCAGCTTGGCCGCCGGGCCCCGGGTGGCGGAAAGGTTTTGAGAAACCCCTGGGGGAAAGGTTCTGAGAATCAGCCTGCTACGTGGGGGAATGCTTCTGGGAAATCACAGTATCCGCGGGCATCTGGATCAGTCGCGGCCAAGTTCGGTCCAGCCGTCACGCTTGAGCGCCTCGGCGCAGGCGGTAGCGGCGTCGTGCGAGCCGAACGGTGGGCGCTGACAGACCTGAACTTGGCCGGTCTTGGGGTTCTTCATCACGACCGTCGTGGTCACGCAGGCTGCGAGAGCAGCAACACACGCGAGCAGGAGGAACCCAGTTCGCGGTGACATAGCGGTCCTCCTCCTTCCCGCTTCCCGCCCGTGATGACGCTGGCCGCGATCGCCGCCCGCGAAGCACTGCAACTCCGGAAGCGACGAGGGGACTACGAGCGGGCCCGGGCTCGACTTCTCCGCGTTACAGGCGCTTCCACCCCGCGCCCTCGAGCTTGCGGGCGCAGTCCTCGTTGGCTGAATGCGCATTCAACGGCGGGTCCACCCACACCCCACACTGGAAGACGGAGCCGGTCTTCGGATCCTGCATCAGGATTACGGCTTTTGAGGCACAACCGACCAGGAGCGACAGCACGAAGAGTCCGAGCAGAACCGTTCGCATCATCGCCTCCGTCTGTCGTGGGAGAGGTGGGCCCCCAACGGCAGTCCAAGTCTAGTCCAAGTGCGGGGGCTCAGTCGAGGTCATTCGGGACTACTCTTGATGAGGAAGCCGCGAGTGCCAGAGACACGAACACCCGCGAGAATCGCGGGCATTCATGATCTTGGTCAATCAGGTGTGATCTAGCGTGACACGGGAAGGGGCGATTTCGAGTCGGACGCCTTCAACCGGGCTCGGCCACCCCTCCGGACCAACTCGATGTCGTCCGGCGTCATCTTCTTCGCGCTTGGAAGAACTCGCGCAGCAGTCCCCCGCATTCCTCGCTTCTCACGGCCCCCGTCACCGCCACTTCGTGATTCATCCGGCCGTCGTCCAGCAGCCGGTACAGGCTTCGCACGGCGCCCGCCTTGGGGTCGGGCGCGCCGTAGACCACGCGCCCGAGCCGCGCCAGGAGCGCCGCCCCGCAGCACATGGGGCATGGCTCCACCGTCGCATAGAGCGTCGCGCCGGGGAGCCGGTAATTCCCCAGCGCGCGGCCGGCCGCCCTGAGCGCCAGCAACTCGGCATGGGCCGTGGGGTCGCTCGTGGCGATGGGCCGGTTCCGTCCGCGGCCGATGACCCGACCGTCCAGCACCACCACGGCGCCCACCGGGACCTCCCTGGCGGCGCCGGCCTGCCGCGCCTCCTCCAGCGCCAGGCCCATGAAGCGCCCATCCTCCGCAGCGGGGCCGGGAGGCTCGGGCCCCGGGTGCCTCATCGACCACCTGCTGAGAGCGGGGGCGCCGCTGTCGCGACTCCCCCGCCCTCGACCTGGTGCGCCCAAGAGGAATCGAACCTCTGACCTTCGGATTCGTAGTCCGACGCTCTATCCATCTGAGCTATGGGCGCGTGGCGGAGAGGCCGGGATTCGAACCCGGGACAGAGGTTTTGCCCCTGTAACCGCTTAGCAGGCGGCTGCCTTCGGCCGACTCGGCCACCTCTCCAAACACTGAAGCCTACCGAGTATAAAGGATTTCAGCCGGCGCGACTACCGGGAGCCTGCCTGGGCCCCCTCCCAGTGGACCATGGGCAGGCCGGCGACGGGGGAACGGAAGCTGGGGATGCACCTCCCGCGCAGGCTGCCGAGATACACCGTCCGGAGATCGGGCCCCCCGAAAGTCACGCTGGCGAACCAGGGCGCCAGCGTGCCTCCGCAGGCCAGCATGTGCTCGGGCGTGACAGCGTCCCGCTGGAAGGCCTCCTCCAGCGCCCGGCTGGCCTCGGGCTTGCCGTCGTCCAGCAGGATGCGCAGGTCCCCCTCGGGCGTGAGGGCGAAGATCTGGTCGGCCATGACGAGCGTGCCCCAGAGATTGCCGTGGGCGTCGAAGGCGATGCCGTCGGGAAAGCCGGCGGTTCCGAGCTTGCTCGGGCCGAAGACCTCGCGGTGGCTGAGGCTGCCGTCGGGGTGCACGCGCATGCGCGAGATGCATGGCCCGCAGGTCTCGACGATGAACATCCACTCCTCGCGGGCGTCCAGGCGGATCTCGTTGGTGAAGCGGAAGCCGTCGGCCACGATGCGCAGGCCGCGATCGTCCACGAGGGCGATGTAGCCGTCGGCGATCTTCGGGCTCACCGCCTGCATCCAGTTCTTGATGCGTGTGGAGACGGTCAGCCAGATGCGGTCTCTGGAGTCCCGCAGCACGAAGTTCACCTTGCCGATGGGCTGGCCGTCGATCTCGTCGTAGAGGACCCGTGTGGCCCCGTCGCGTGTCATGACCTCCAGGCAGTCGGTGCCGAAATTCGAGATCAGGAGGTCGCCGTTGCGTGCGAAGGCCAGGCCGTTGGGAAGCGTGCCCTTCGTGAACCGGTCGGCCTCGCTCGTGGCCTGGGCGAAGCCCCGCGCATAGGACTGCGTGATGATGCGCTGGCTGCCGTCGGGGGCGATCCGCACCACGCCCCCGCGGGCATCGGCGGCCCAGAGCGTGCCGTCGCGCTCGGCGAGGATGCACTCCGGCCGCTGCAGATCCTGACCCACGGAGCGGATCTCGCTGCGGTCCACCGTGAAGCCGTCGAGCGGGTTGGCTGTCATGTCCTCTGGCTCCTCTGCGGGCGATGGGGAGTGGCGGAGGGGGAGGGATTCGAACCCCCGGCCCCTTGCGGGGCTCCGGTTTTCAAGACCGGCGCCTTCAACCGGACTCGGCCACCCCTCCGCGATCCGAGCCTACGCGCCGGCGGCGATCCTGTCGAGGCCTCCCATGTAGGGACGGAGCGCCTCGGGGATGGTCACGGAGCCATCCGCCTCCTGGTAGTTCTCGAAGACGGCGATGAGCGTGCGTCCCACGGCGAGCCCCGAGCCATTGAGGGTGTGACAGTACTCCACCTTGCCGCCGCCGGCCGGGCGGTACCTGAGCTCCAGCCGCCGGGCCTGGAAGGCCTCGCAGTTCGAGCAGGAGGAGATCTCCCGGTAGCGGGCCTGGCCGGGCAGCCACACCTCGAGGTCGTAGGTCTTCGCCGACTGGAACCCCATGTCCCCCGTGCAGAGCGCCACGACGCGGTAGGGCAGCTCGAGCCGCTGGAGCACCGTCTCGGCCGCGCGCACCAGGGACTCGAGCTCATCGTAGGACTGCGCGGGCGTGGTCACCTTGACCAGCTCCACCTTGTCGAACTGGTGGTGGCGGATCATCCCCCTGGTGTCCTGGCCGTAGGTGCCCGCCTCCCGCCGGTAGCAGGGCGTGAAGGCGCAGTAGCGCTTCGGCAGCGCGCTCTCGGCGAGGATCTCGCCGCCGTGCAGCGCCGTCACCGACACCTCCGCGGTGGGGATCAGGTAGAGGGGGCGACCGGCCTCCGGCTCGAGCGCCTTGAAGAGCTGCTCCTCGAACTTGGGCAGGAGCCCCACCCCCGTCATCGTCTCGGCGTTGACGAGATGCGGGACCCAGACCTCGGTGAAGCCGTGCTCGCGCGTGTGGAGATCCAGCATGAGCTGCGCCAGCGCCCGCGACAGCAGTGCCGCGGCGCCCCAGAGGACCACGAAGCGCGACTTGGCGATCTTGCTCGCGCGGTCGAAGTCCAGCAGGCCGAGGGCCTCGCCCAGCTCGAAGTGCTGCCGCGGCTCGAACGAGAAGTGCCGCGGCGTGCCCCAGCGGCGCACCTCCACGTTGTCCTCGGCCGTGGCGCCCACCGGCACGCTCGCGTGCGGGAGGTTCGGCAGCTCCAGCGCCAGGGCGTGGAGCCGCGCGTCGGCCTCCTTCACTCGCGCGTCCAGGGCGCGGATGCGCTCGCTCACCTCGCGCATCCGGGCCAGCTCCGCCTCGGGAGTCTCTCCGCGCCGCTTGGCCTGTCCGATGGCCTCGGAGGCGCGGTTGCGCTGGGCCTTGAGCTCCTCGGCCTCGTGGAGCAGGGCGCGCCGATCGGCGTCGGCGGCCAGGACCTCGCGCAGCGAGACGCCGCCGCCGCGAGCCGCGAGGGCGCGCTCCACCATCTCGGTCTGCTCGCGCACCAGCCTCACATCGAGCACCCGTCACCTCGAAAAAAAGAGGCCGCTCGCTCGCGGCCCCGCTGTGCCCCCCGCGGGGGGCGGCCCCACCCGTGGGGCGCGGGCTAGGGCGCCGGCGCCTGCTCGGCTTCCACGCGCGCCAGGCTCCCCACCTGGTCGTCCGGGTCGAGATCGATGATCCGCACCCCCATGGTGTTCCGCCCCTGGGAGGTGACATCCGCGGCGTGGATCCGGATCATCTTGCCCTTGGTCGTCACCAGGAGGAGGTCGTCGCCGTCGCGGACCTGAAGCATGCCCACCACGTGGCCGTTCCGCCCGGCCGTCTTGATGTCGATGATCCCCTTGCCGGCACGCCCCTGAAGGCGGTACTCGTCGAGCGGCGTCCGCTTGCCGTAGCCGCGCTCGGTGACGGTGAGGACGGTCATGCCCTCCTGGACCACCTCCGCGGCGATCACCTGGTCTCCGTCCTCCACGTCGATGCCCCGGACCCCGGCGGCGGTCCGTCCCATGGGCCGCACCTCCTCCTCGGAGAAGCGGATGATCACCCCGCTCTTCGTGGAGAGGAGCGCCTCTCGCTGGCCGTCGGTCCGCCGCGCGGCCATCACCTCGTCGCCATCCTCGAGCGTGATGGCCACGATGCCGCCGGCCCGCGGGTGCGAGAAGGCGGAGAGCTCCGTCTTCTTGACCTTGCCCTGCTTGGTCGCCAGCAGGACATAGCCGCCCGACTCGAAATCACGCACCGGCACGCACGTGGCGACGGTCTCGCCCTCGGCGAGGGCGAGCACGTTGCTCATGGCCCGGCCCTTGGCCTGGCGGCTCCCCTCGGGGATCTCGTGGACCTTCAGCCAGTGGACCTTGCCCTTGTTCGTGAAGAAGAGGAGGTAGGAGTGCGTCGAGGCCACGAACAGGTCCGCGACGATGTCCTCCTCCTTGGTCTCCATGCCGGTCACGCCCTTGCCGCCCCGCTTCTGGCTCCGGTAGGCCTCCACGTGGGTGCGCTTGATGTACCCGGAGCGCGTGATCGTGACGACCATGTCCTCGTCGGCCAGGAGGTCCTCGATGGTGAGGTCCGCGGTCTCGGCCAGGATCTCCGTGCGACGGGCATCCCCGAACTCCTCCTTGAGGGCCAGGAGCTCGGTCTTGATGATGTCCATCAGCCGCCGGTCAGAGGCGAGGATCCCCCGGAGGTCGGCGATGAGCGTCAGCGTCTGCTCGTGCTCCTCCACGATCTTGTGCCGCTCGAGCCGGGTCAGCCGCTGCAGCTGCATCTGCAGGATGTGGCGCGCCTGGATCTCCGAGAGGTCCAGCCGCCGCATCAGCGTGTCGCGGGCGGCGTCGGGGCTCTCGGCGGCGCGGATGATCGCGATGACGAGGTCGATGCCGTCGAGCGCCTTGCGCAGCCCCTCGAGGATATGCGCCCGCTCCTCCGCCCGCGCCAGGTCGTACCGGGTCCGCCGCGTCACCACCTCCCGGCGGAAGGCGACGAACTCCTGGAGCATCTGCTTGAGGGTCACGACCTGGGGCCGCCGCCCCACCAGCGCCAGCATGATGACGCCGAAGGTGGACTGCATCTGCGTGTGCTTGTAGAGCTGGTTGATCACGATCTGGGGGATCTCGCCCCGCCCGAGCTCGAGCACGATCCGGATGCCCTCGCGGTTCGATTCGTCCCGCCGCTCGGAGATGCCCTCGATCTTCTTGTCCCGGATGAGCTCGCCGATCTTCTCGATGAGCGAGGCCTTGTTGACCTGGTAGGGGAGCTCCGTGACGATGATCGCCTCGCGCCCGCCTCGCAGCTTCTCCGCGTGGGCCTTCGCCCGGAGGGTGATGATGCCGCGCCCCGTCGTGTAGGCCTCGAGGATGCCCGCGCGGCCGTAGATGTAGCCGGCCGTCGGGAAGTCGGGCCCGGGGATGGCCTGCATCAGCCGCTCGATCGGGACCTCCGGGTCGTCCACGAGCAGGACGAGGCCGTCCACGATCTCGGCGAGGTTGTGGGGCGGGATGTTGGTCGCCATTCCCACCGCGATGCCCGAGGAGCCGTTGACGAGCAGGTTCGGCACCTTCGTCGGCAGCACGGTCGGCTCCTGCAGGGACTCGTCGAAGTTCGGCGTGAAGTCCACCGTCTCCTTCTCGATGTCCGCCAGGAGTTCGTGCGCGATCCGGGCCAGGCGGGCCTCGGTGTAGCGCATGGCGGCCGGCGGGTCGCCGTCGATGGAGCCGAAGTTCCCCTGCCCGTCCACGAGCGGGTACCGGAGCGAGAACTCCTGCACCATCCGCACCAGGGCCTCGTAGACGGGCGCGTCGCCGTGCGGGTGGTACTTGCCGAGCACTTCCCCGACGACGCGCGCGGACTTCTTGTAGGCGCGGTTCCAGGTGAGCCCCAGCTCGGACATGGCGAAGAGCACGCGGCGGTGGACGGGCTTGAGCCCGTCGCGGATGTCGGGCAGCGCCCGCCCGACGATCACGGACATCGCGTAATCGAGGTACGACCGCCGCATCTCCTCTTCGATGGGGACCGGCGTCTGGCGCTCCGGGCTCATGGGGGGCGGGGGCCTAGATGTCGAGGTTGACCACGTACAGCGCGTTCTTCTCGATGAACTCCCGCCGGGGCTCCACGGCGTCCCCCATGAGCACCGTGAACATCTCGTCCGCGCCCACGGCGTCCTCCATGGTGACCTTGAGCAGCGTCCGTGTCTCCGGGTTCATGGTCGTCTCCCAGAGCTGCTCGGGGTTCATCTCGCCGAGCCCCTTGTAGCGCTGCAGCGTGGTGCCCTCCTTGGCGAGGTCCATCACGACGCGCACCAGTTCCTCCAGCGACCGGGTGGCCACCTCCCGCCCGCTCGCACCGTCCACCACCGAGCAGGGCCCCCGGTGCACCGGCGCGATCGTCTCGAAGCACTCGAAGAGCTGCGTGTAGTCGGGCGACTTGAGTAGCTCAGGACTGAAGGCCGTCGGCTGCGGGCCGGCCAGTTGGAGCACCGCGCCGTCGCCGTTCTCGCCGGACTCCACGCGCGCCTCCCAGCCCGGGAGCTCCTGCGCCACCCCCTGGACCGCCGCCGCGATCTCGGCATCCCCCACCCCGCGCTTGGTCGCCTTGAACTTCCTCCGCAAGAGCCCGTCCAGAATCGCCGCCGGGATCCCGCGCCGGCAGTACTTCCCGAAGAGCGCCCGGAACTCCAGCACCCGCCGGAGCGTCTCGAGGAGCGCCTCGTCCCGGAGCGGCGCCGCCTTCCCGGGCACCTTCACGCTGGACTTCTCCACCCAGTGCGCGAGCAGGAACTCCTCCATCTCGCGCTCGCTCATCAGGTACTTCTCCGCTCGCCCCTTCTTGACCTTGAAGAGCGGCGGCTGGGCGATGAAGAGATGCCCGGCCTCGATGACGGGCACCATGTGCCGGAAGAAGAACGTGAGGAGGAGCGTGCGGATGTGGGCCCCATCCACGTCGGCATCCGTCATCAGGATCACCTTGTGGTAGCGGAGCCGGGCCACGTCGAACTCCTCCGGGCCGATGCCGGTCCCCAGCGCCGAGATCAGCAGCCGGATCTCCTGGTGCGAAAGCACCTTGTCGTACCGCGCCTTCTCGGCGTTGATGATCTTGCCTCGCAGCGGCAGCACTGCTTGCGTCTTCCGGTCGCGCCCCTGCTTGGCCGACCCGCCCGCCGAGTCCCCCTCCACGAGGAACAATTCCCGGAACTGGGGCTCGCGCTCCGAGCAGTCCGCCAGCTTCGCCGACAGCCCCTCGTCGTCGCGCCCCCCGCGGCGCGTCAGCTCGCGCGCCTTCCGGGCCGCCTCCCGCGCCTGCGCCGCGCGCACGCACTTGTCGACGATCTTCCGCGCGATCGTCGGCTCTTCCTCGAAGGCCTCACCCAGCTTGTCGTTGACGATCTGCTGGACCAGGCCCTTGACGTCCGTGTTGCCGAGCTTCGCCTTGGTCTGCCCCTCGAACTGCGGCTCCGGGATCCGCACCGACACCACCGCGGTGAGGCCCTCCCGGACGTCGTCCCCTGTGACCGCGCCCTTGAAGCCCTTGAGATACCCGTTGGCCTGGGCATAGCTCGAGATGGTCCCGGTGAGCGCCGCCCGGAACCCCGTGAGGTGCGTGCCGCCCTCGCGCGTGTTGATGTTGTTGGCGAAGGAGAAGACGTTCTCCTGGTACCCGTCGTTGTACTGGACCGCGACCTCCACCTCGATGCCGTCCTTCTTGCCCTCGAAGAAGAGCACCTTCGGGTGGATGGGCGTCTTGTTCTGGTTCAGGTGCTTGATGAACTCGATGATGCCGCCCCGGTACAGGAACGTGTGGCTGCGCTCGTCACGCTCGTCCTCGATGACGATCTTGAGCCCCTTGTTCAGGAACGCGAGCTCCCGCAGGCGGTTGGACAGTGTGTCGAAGGAGAAGGCCGTCTCCTCGAAGATCTTCGCGTCCGGCTTGAAGCGGATGATCGTCCCGTGCTTCTGCGTCTTCTCCCCCGGGGCCAGCTCCCCCTGGGGCACACCGTACTCGTAGCGCTGTGTCCACACGCGCCCGGTGCGCCGGATCTCCATCTCGAGCCACTCGCTGAGCGCGTTGACCACGGAGACACCGACGCCGTGAAGGCCGCCGGAGACCTTGTAGGCCGAATGCTCGAACTTCCCGCCTGCGTGCAGCACGGTCAGCACGACCTCGGCGGCGGACTTCCCGCTCTCCTGGTGCAGGTCCACCGGGATGCCGCGCCCGTTGTCCCCCACCGAGCAGGATCCGTCTCCGTGCAGGATGACCTTGATGCTGTCGCAATAGCCCCCGAGCGCCTCGTCCACCGAGTTGTCCACGACCTCGTAGACGAGGTGGTGGAGCCCGTAGGCGCTCGTGTCGCCGATGTACATGGCCGGGCGCTTGCGAACGGCCTCGAGCCCCTCGAGGACCTTGATGTCTCTGGCCGTGTAGGTCTCGGGCGTCATGCCGCTCCCTGCTCCAGCTGCAGGCTCTGATCCTCGACGTGCCCGCCCCTGACGGCCCACCGGACACTCTGGCGCGCCGGCAGGCTTCGCTCGACGGTCGTCAGGAAGACCTGCCCTGCTTCCTCCACGTGCCGCAGCACGTTCCCCTGCACCGCGGGATCCAGCTCCGAGAGCGCGTCGTCCAGGAGCAGCACCGGACGGCTCCCCACGGCGCGCTCGACGGGCGCGGCCTCGGCCAGCCGCAGCGCCAGCGCCATGACCCGCTGCTGCCCGCGCGACCCGAAGCTCCGCACGTCGCGTCCGTCCATCTCGATGCCCAGGTCGTCGCGGTGGGGTCCGACGAGGGACTGCCCCCGGCGCACTTCATCCCGCCGCCGCGCCCGGAGCGCCTCCACGAAGCCTGCCGCGGAGATGCCGGCATCCAGCGAGCCCTGATACTCGAGTCGCACCGCCCCGCTCCCGGCCAGCGCGGGATAGAGCCGAGCCACCTCGACCGCCAGCTCCGCCCCCGCCCGCCGCCGGCGATCCATCAAGTCCACTCCCTCGCTGGCCAGCTGCTGATCCCAGGGCTCGATCCGCGCATCGATCTCCCCCGCCGCGAGCCCCGACTGCAGGAGGTGGTTCCGCCGTGCGAGAATCTTCCGGTACCGTGTGAGCCCAGGCAGATGTGCCGGGAAGATCTTCCCGGCGAACCCGTCGAGAAAATTCCGTCGCGCCTGAGGTCCCCCCCCGACGACACCCACGTCCTGCCAGCTGAAGGGAATCGCCCGGACCCACGCGCAGCCCTCCCCCAGGACTGCCCAGCCGCCGTCCTGGCGCCGGCCGACACTCCGCCGCAACTCCCGCGTGACGTCCCCGCGGCACACCTGCCCGGCCAGCGTGGCGCCTTCGCTGCCCCACCGCGGCAGATCCCCCGGCTTGCCCGCACGGAACGATCGACCAACGAGGAGGAGAGCGAGGGCTTCGAGGAGGTTCGTCTTACCCTGCGCGTTGGGTCCGGTCACTACGTTGAGGGCTGCTGCCGGCGAGTAGGAAAGGGTGCGGTAATTACGGAAATCTGACAGATGAATCCATTCGATGTGCACCCGCGGCCTACTCCTCCCTCGCTCCTAGATTCGCATAGGCATTATAACACAGAGCGCCCCCTCCTCCTCGAAGCTCTTGATCACGCCGGGGCTCAGCGCGTCGTTCAATTCCAGCACCACCTGCTCCGCCGCCTGGGCACCGAGGGCGTCCAGGACATAGCGCGAGTTGAAGCCGATGGTGACCTCCTCTCCCGCGTACTCAACCTCCAGACTCTCCTCGGCCTCGCCGAAGTCCGGGTGATACGCGGAGAGCTTGAGGGCCCCGGGGCCGAGGGCGAACTTCACCGGCCGCGTCCGCTCCTCGGAGATCACCGACACCCGACGGAGCGCCGCCGCCAGCGCCCCGCGGGAGATCGTGATCCGCTTCGGATGTGCCTTCGGCACGACCTGCTCGTAGTTGGGGAACGTCCCCTCGATGAGCCGCGCGATCAGGAGGAAGTTCGGCATCTGCAGCACGAACTGGTTCTGGCTGATGGCGAGCTGGACCTCCTCCCCCGACCCCACGATGCGGGCGATCTCCTGGACGGCCTTGCGCGGCACGATGCCAGACACGGGTGGGGGGCTGTCCACGAGGGGCCGCACGGCCAGCGCCAGCCGGTGCCCGTCGGTCGCCACCAGCCGGAGATCCTTGCCCTGGACGGTGAAGAGGATCCCGTTCAGCGCGTAGCGGCTCTCGTCGTGGGAGATCGCGAAGCTCGTCTGCGTGAGCATGTCACGGAGCACCTTTCCGTCCAGGCTGATCCTCGAGGCCACCTCCGCAGGAGCGACGGCCGGGAAGTCCTCGGGGGTCAAGCCCACGAGCCTGTAGGCGGCCCCGCCGCAGCGCAGTGCCACCCAGGCATTCTCCTGGACCCGGATACCGAGTGCCGCCGGGGGAAGCTCCTTGACGATCTCCACGAGCTTCCGCGCCGACATCGTGATCCCCCCGGGCTGCACAACCTTGGCCGGGACGGACACCCGCGCACCGACCTCCAGGTCGGTCGCCGTCAATCGCACTGTTTCGGCCTCGGCCTCGA
The DNA here is from genome assembly GCA_016188005.1 of Candidatus Rokuibacteriota bacterium. Classification (NCBI taxonomy): domain Bacteria; phylum Candidatus Rokuibacteriota; species Candidatus Rokuibacteriota bacterium. The sequence continues at coordinate 11,186 of JACPIQ010000112.1, forward strand.
TCAGCACATTGGCCAGGATGGGAAGTGTCTGGCGGGGTTCCACAATATTGTGGACCATCTGCAGGCCCCGGAGGAACGCATCACGATCCACATGGACTTCCATAAGATCTCCCTGGATTTAGAGAGAAGAGAAAGAAAGTATCGTCGTCGTCGGAGTCGTCGGGGGTGTGAATGACGTGGATTGCGGGCAAGCGCACGGAAAAAGAGGGGTGATCGGGCGGCAGTGTCGGTGCACGGAGCCGTGGATAGCGCGGGGGACGGTGTGGATCACAGGGAGATCCCCTGTGTGAGGGTGTCGATGGTCTTCCTGAATTTCGGGTCATCCTGGAGCAATAGTTGGATCTTCTCGACGGCGTGCAGGACCGTGGTGTGGTCCTTGCCGCCGAAGGAGCGGCCGATCTCCGCAAGGGAGGCATGCGTGAGCTGGCGGGTGAGGTACATGGCGATCTGCCGGGGGAAGGCGATGTTGCGCGTGCGGTTCTGGGCGCGGAGGTCGGAGAGCTTGATGCCGAAGAAGTCCGCCACCTTGCGCTGGATGTGATCCACGGAGATGACGCGCTCGTCCTCACCCCAGAGATCGGCCAGAACCTCCTGTGCCAGGTCGATGGACATCTCGCGCCCGCTCAGGGCGCAGAAGGCGACCATGCGCGTGAGCGAGCCCTCGATCTCGCGGATGTTGGCCTTGATGCGGCTGGCGATGAGATAGGCGACGTCGTCGGGCAGACGAACCCGCTCGACCTCGGCCTTCTTCTTGAGGATCGCGACGCGGGTCTCGAAGTCCGGGGGCTGGATGTCGGCGATGAGGCCCCACTCGAAGCGCGAGCGGAGCCGCTCCTCGATCTCGGGGATCTCCTTGGGGGCGGCATCGGAGGAGAGCACGATCTGCTTGCGGGCCTCGTAGAGGTCGTTGAAGGTGTGGAAGAACTCCTCCTGCGTGCGTTCCTTGCCGGAGATGAACTGGACATCATCGATGAGCAGGAGGTCGATGTTCCGGTACTTGCCGCGGAACTCGGCGGTGCGATCGTAACGGATGGCATTGATGAGCTCGTTGGTGAAGCGCTCGGAGGAGAGGTAGAGCACCTGCATCTGGGGATAGGCGCGGGCGACCTGATGGCCGACGGCGTGCAGCAGATGGGTCTTGCCGAGCCCCACCCCGCCGTAGACGAAGAGTGGGTTGTAGGCCTTTGACGGCAGGTCGGCGACGGCCTGGCAGGCGGCCTGGGCGAACTGGTTAGAGTTGCCTACAACGAAGGACCCGAAGGTGTAGCGGGCGGAGAGGCCGGAGACGGGAGCGTCTGTGGCGGGGGCTGTCCCGGGCGCGGCCAATGACTCGGCGCGCGGGGGCTCGCGGTCGACCTCGAAGGCGACTCGCGGGGCGCCCCCGAGGACCTCGCGCGCGGCGGATTGCAAGGCGTCGGCATACCGCTGGGCGAGCCAGTCGCGGGCGAACTTGCTCGGGGCCGCGACCCGGAGCTGATCGCCGTGGACCGCGACGAGCCGGCACGGGCGCACCCACGTCTCGAGAGTGGTCGCGGGAATGCGGCTTTCCAGGGCCACGAGGAGCCGGCCCCACAGGGAGTCAAGCATGGGGAACCTCCGCGGGCGCGAGAGCCCGCCGACTTACACACAAGGTTATCCACCGGCGTGGATAACTCAAATGGCCTTGTCCGGCGAGGAGATGCTGAGCAGATGCACGGCCAACCCGGTCACGGCGTCCCATCGGTTCGATCGTTAGATAGCCGCCACCATCCCGGCGAGCTAACAGGCCCGCGGCCGTCCGCCACGCCGGCCGGACCCCGCGGGACGGGATGAGGCAGCGAAAGGTACCACAGGCAGAAAAGGGGCCGCAAGGGGGTACGGCGGCTTGACTTGCCGAGAGCCGGCGAGTAGGGTGTGGAGGTTGTACCACTGAAAGGAATTCGCATGAAGAGGACGTTTCAGCCGAATCGCCGCCGTCGGAAGAAGACGCACGGATTTCGGGCGCGCATGAAGACAAAGGGGGGCCGGAGGGTGTTGAAGGCCCGCCGCGCGAAGGGGCGGAAGCGCCTGACGGTGTAGCGGAGGCGAGATGACGGGAGCCAGACGGCCCCGCGCGCTTCCCGCCAGCGAGCGCCTTCGGCGAGCGACGGAGTTTCAGGCCGTTTTCAAGCAGGGAAAGCGAGTCGAGCGGGCGGGATTCGTCGCGCTCTGGCATGCCACGCCCGGGGCGCGCAGGGCTGGCTTCACCGTGACTCGCCGGGTGCGCGGGGCGGTGCACCGCAACCGGGTGCGCCGGCGGCTGCGCGAGGGGTACCGCCTTCAGGAAGGAGCCCTGCCGCAAGGACTGTCGGTGATCTTCGTGGGGCGCGAGGGCGCGGAGGCGGCCTCGTTCGCGGCGCTGGCGGCGGAGATGGGCGCCGTCATTGCGACCATCCGCCAGCGAGCGGGCGCAGGGGCGTGAATCCCGGCACCCGGCTGGCGGCCCTCGGCGTACGCGGCTATCAGCTCGTGCTTCGCCCGCTGCTGCCGCCGGCCTGTCGCTTTGTCCCGAGTTGTTCGGAGTACGCGATCGCCGCGCTTGCCGAGCACGGGCTGGCACGGGGGACGTGGCTGGCTCTCCGGCGTATCGCGCGCTGCCACCCGTTCCATCCCGGCGGGTACGATCCGCCTCCGCCCCGCCCAGGGGCAGCCGACGAGCAAGGAGCGTGATGGAGAAGCGAGCGATCCTGGCCGCCGTCCTCATGGCCGGCGTACTGCTCTTGTACCAGACCTTCTTCGTGGCCCAGCAGGAGCCGACGCGGCCGCAGACGGTCGAGAAGGCCGCAGCACCGCCGGCCGCGCCAGCGACACCAGCTCCGTCGGCGGCCACTGCCGCGCCGACCCCTCCCCTCCCCATCACGCCGCGGCCGGCGGCGGCGGCACCCCCGGAGAGGACGGCGGTGGTCCAGGGGCCTCTCTACCGGGGTGTCGTGAGCAGCTCGGGCGGGGCCCTGCAGGAATGGCAGCTCGACTACCGCGGCCAGAAACCGATGGTCGTCGGAAGGCTTCTCGGGCCCAGGGGGCTTCGGATCGAGCGCGCAGGAGCGGCGGCCGTGCCCATAGCCTTCGAGATCTCCGCCGAGGCGCTCAATCTCGGGGCGGGGAGCCCACAGGGGGAGCTGGTGCTCGTAGGCGACGACGGCTACGGGCTCAGGATCACGGAGGTGTTGCGGTTCAGGGCCGACACCTACGCGATCGAGCAGACGCTCCGGGTCGAGAACCGCCACAGCGTGGCCCAGAGCGCGGATGTGATGCTCCAGTGGACTGGGCCGGTGGAGTGGCCGAAGGAGGAGCCAGAGAAGTTCCAGGGGCAGCATCCGACGCGGCTAGTTGGAATGCTCGGGGGCGCCGTGCACCGGGAGGAGGTGGCGAAGCCCAGCGGGTTCGGGGGCGACGGGGCCTGGGTAGGCCTCGAGAGCGAGTGGTATCTGGCGGTGCTCGTCGCCAGGAGTCCTGGCTTCAAGGTGATCACGGAGAAGAATGGGACCTCCGTGTCGGTGGGGCTGCGGGCGACGCTGCCACGGCTCGAGCCTGGGCAGTCCTGGGAGGGGCAGGTTCTGACCTACGCCGGGCCGAAGGAGTACGATCGACTCAAGGCGCTGGGTTTTGGGCTAGAAAAGACCATATTTTTCGGCGGGTTCCCGATGCCTCAGTCGTACGGAGGTCTGCCCATGGAGTGGGTGGCCGTCCCCGTCCTGTGGCTGATGCATTGGTTCTATGGCTTCATCGGGAACTACGGAGTGGCGATCATCCTGCTCACGGTGGTCTTCAAGGCGCTCTTCTTCCCGCTCACGGTGAAGAGCTTGAAGTCCATGAAGGGGATGCAGGCGATACAGCCGCAAGTCAATGCCCTGAGGGCGAAGTACAAGAACGACGCGCAGCGGGTGCAGCAGGAGACGATGAAGCTCTACAGGGAGCACAAGGTGAACCCGCTGGGCGGATGTCTGCCCATGGTGATCCAGATCCCGATCTTCTACGCCCTCTACGTCGCGTTGTCCGTCTCGGTGGAGATCCAGAACGCGCCGTTCATCTGCTTCGGGCGCCTTCTCGGGATGGATCTGTGGATCTGCGACCTCGCCGCCCAGGACCCCACGTATGTGCTGCCCATCCTCATGGGCATATCGATGTTCGTCCAGCAGAAGATGACCCCCGTGATGGGAGACCCGCGGCAGGCGAAGATGATGCTCATGATGCCGGTCGTCTTCACCTTCATGTTCCTGAACTTGCCGTCCGGGCTCGTACTGTACTGGACGCTGTCGAACGTGCTGCAAATCGTCCAGCAGCACTACATGGACCGCAGCGGGAAGGTCGAGAAGGCTGCGGCCCGCGTCCCGAAGAAGGCGTGACCGGGGCTGCAAGCCTGCGGCATCCCCTGCCCGGCAGCTCCGGCAAGAGCGGGTCCGCTCCTCCAGGCAGCAGCTGATCGTGCCCGGCAAGGCGAGGGAGCCGGTGGAGGAATTGGCCTCTGCGTTCCCTGCCCTGACGGGCCATGCAGCCTCGGCGCAGCAGCGCCGACAGTTCTCGCGGTACCTCGAGCTCCTGATCGCCTGGAACAAGGCTCTTGACCTGACCGCTCTGGCCACCCCGGAGGCGATAGTCAGGCACCTCTTCCAGGACGCCCTTCTATTCCTCCCGCTCTTGCCACGCCGGCGGCCGATCAGGATCGCCGACATCGGCACAGGGGCCGGATTCCCGGGGCTACCGTTGAGGATAGCCGATGACGGAATCAGCCTCACCCTCGTCGAGGCCAGGCGCAAGCGCGTGTCCTTTCTATCGACTGTGAAGCGGGAACTGGGGCTTGGGGACGTCGAGATCCTCCATGGCAGGGCCGAGGCGATTCTGTCAGAGCAGCCGGCTCTTGCGGGGACATTCGACGTGGTGGTCTCGAGAGCCATGGCGCGGCCGACGGAGCTCATCGGCCTGGCGGCCCCTTACCTCGTGCCAGGAGGGCTCCTCATTGCCACTGGCCCGCCCCAGGGCATTCAGCGGAAGGCGCTGCCTCCGGGCCAGGACGCAGAGTGGCGAGAGATTCCCTACCCGGCGCTCGGGTTGAAACGGACGTTTCTCGTGTCTGTCAGGTCAGGTTGATTTCGCCAGGCAATATGGCGTAGTGTTCCACGTGGAACAGGGCAGCTGACGTTCCACGTGGAACGCACAAGGAGGGCAGTTGAGCAGGGCCATAGCCGTTGTCAACCAGAAAGGCGGCGTGGGCAAGACCACGACAGCCATCAACCTCGCCGCAGGCCTCGCTCTGGCGAACAAGGCTACCCTGCTGATCGACCTCGACCCGCAAGGAAATGCCACGACGGGGCTCGGTGTGGACAAGGCCCGGCTAGAGCATACAATCTACGACGTCATGCTCGACGGCTGGCCCATCGAGAAGGCGGTTCTTCCCAGTGAGCTGCCCTTCCTCTCCCTCGTTCCATCGGACATCGACCTCGTCGGCGCCGAGGTTGAGCTGGTAGGGAGGGCGGACAGAGAAAAGCGGCTCAAGGGGGCCGTCGATCGAATCAAGGCATCGTTCAGCTACGTGATGATCGACTGTCCGCCGTCGCTGGGGCTACTCACGCTCAATGCGCTCACGGCCGCGGACTCTGTGCTGATCCCGCTCCAGTGTGAGTACTACGCCATGGAAGGGCTAGCCCATCTGCTCCGGACCATCGGGATGATCCGCGAGCGGCTGAATCCAGGACTCAAGGTCGAGGGAATCGTCTTCACGATGTTCGATGGGAGGACGAGCCTGTCCGGGCAGGTGAGGGACGAGGTGAGGCAACACCTGGGGGGCGAGACGATGTCCACAGTGATTCCCCGGAACGTCCGCCTGACCGAAGCGCCAAGCCATGGGCGACCGGTATTCCTCCACGACATGAGGTCAGCCGGGTCTGTCGCCTACCTCGAGTTGACCAGGGAGGTGCTCTCACATGGCTAGCAAGCATGGGCTGGGCCGCGGCCTGGGTGCGCTCCTGGCTCCCTCTGACGCCAGCCCTGTATCGGCTACGGCTGGAGCCTCCATACAGGAGATCCCTATAGACGCCATAGCCACAAACCCCCAGCAACCGAGGAAAACCTTTGAAATAGCCACATTGAACGAGCTGGCGGCCTCGATGCGTCAATCGGGAGTCATACAGCCGATAGTCGTCCGCACCATGGGCCAGGGGTACCAATTGATCGTGGGAGAGCGGCGCTGGAGGGCGGCCAGGCTGGCGGGGCTCGAGAGGATCCCCGCGGTGGTGCGCGAGGCCACGGACTCCCAGAGCCTCGAGCTCGCCCTGATCGAGAATCTTCTGCGCGAGGACCTGAACCCGATGGAGGAGGCGGAGGCCTATCAGAGGCTCCTGGCACAGTTCGCCTGGACTCAGGAGGAGCTGGCCGAGCGGGTGGGCAAGGATCGGAGCAGCATCGCCAATTGCCTGAGACTCCTCAGGCTGCCGGAGTCCATCCAGGCCGATCTCCGCGCGGGGCGGCTGACCATGGGGCATGCCCGCGCGCTCCTCTCGCTCGAGTCGGCAGCGGATCAGCTCAGGCTGAGGGAAGAGATCCTGGCCCATTCCTGGTCCGTGAGGGCCACGGAGGAGGATGTCCATCGCAAGCGCGGCCGGCTGCCCCGGCGCCCGGTGCGGCGCTCGGCGGAGCTCGGCGCCCTCGAAGACGCGCTCCGGGAGGCCCTGGTGACGCGCGTGCGCCTCGTCGGCAACGAACGCCGCGGGCGCATCGAGATCGCCTACACGTCGCGAGAAGACCTCGATCGGCTGAGCGAGCGTCTCACGGCACGTCGGGGCTGAGGGCGCGCCGCGGATGGCCGAACGCATCGTCGTCGGGATGAGCGGAGGTGTCGACTCGTCCGTCGCCGCGGCCCTCCTCGTGGAGCAGGGGCACGAGGTCGTGGGCGTCACGCTCCGGGTCTGGCCGTCGCGCGAGCCTGCCGGGCCGGCACAGCGATTCGGCAGCTGCTGCTCTCCCGAGGCCGTCCACGATGCCCGCCAGGTGGCCCGCCGCCTCGGCATCGCGCATTACCTCCTCAACAGCGAGCGCGAGTTCGACGGGGCCGTCGTGGAGAGCTTCGCGCGGGAGTACGCGGCGGGACGGACGCCCGTGCCATGCGTGGTCTGCAACCAGAAGGTGAAGTTCGGCTCGCTCCTCCACCGTGCGCGCGCGTGGGAGGCGGCGGCCGTCGCCACCGGCCACTACGCGCGGATCAGCCGGGATGAGCGCACGGGCCGGATGCTCCTCTGGCGCGGGCGGGACCGGCGGAAGGATCAGTCGGACTTCCTCTGGCCGCTCACGCAGTCGCAGCTTCGGGCCGCGCGCTTTCCCGTGGGCGACATGACGAAGCCGGCCGTCCGCGACAGGGCCCGCACCCTCGGGCTCGTCACTGCGGAGACGCCGGAGAGCCAGGAGATCTGCTTTGTCCCGGACAACAACTACCGCAGCTTCCTGCGGCGGCGAGACCCGGCGGCCTTCCGCCCTGGGCCCATCCTCGACGGCCGGGGCACCGTGGTGGGCCGGCACGCCGGGCTGGCCGACTTCACCGTGGGGCAGCGCCGAGGGCTTGGCCTCTCCGGCCCCCGGCCTCTTTACGTGACGGCGCTCGATCCGGCCCGGAACGCGGTAGTGGTAGGCCCGGCCGAGGAGGTGGAGACGGACCGGCTGCGGGCCGAGCGGGTGAACCTCATCGCGATCGAGTCGCTGGGAGCGCCGCTGCCGGTGACCGCGAAGATCCGCCACACCCAGGAGCCGGTACCGGCCACGCTTCACCCCGCGCCCCCCGGGGAGGGGGGCGAGCGGGCAGTGGAGGTGCGCTTCGCCGCCCCGCAGCGCGCGGTGAGCCCGGGGCAGTCGGTGATCTTCTACCAGGGCGACCTCGTGGTCGGCGGCGGCGTCATCGGGCCGGTGTCTCCGGGTTCGCCTTGACAGTTTCGCCCCGGGCGTGTTACTACGCTAGCGTTTGTCCCAAAATTCACAACGCCTCAGCCGGAGAATTCACGATGCGCCGAGTCTTCGGGATTGCTGCGCTCCTCGTGGCCCTGCTGCCCCGCCTGGCCGCCGCCGCCGGCGGGGAAGGGGGGCTCATCAACCTGGACAGGTCCCTCATCATCCAGGCCATCAACTTCCTCCTCCTCCTCTTCATCCTGAGCAAGCTGCTCTACCGTCCGCTCCTCGCCAAGCTGGAGGAACGATCGCAGGCCATCAAGAAGTCGCTCGACGAGGCCCAGGCCGCGCGCGCCGAGGCGCAGAAGCAGCGGGAAGAGCACGCGGCGAAGCTCCAGGCCGCTCATGCCGAGGCGCAGGCCATCCGCGACACCGCCCTCAAGGAGGCCTCTGACGAGCAGCGCCGGCTGGTGGAGGCCGCGCGCGCCGAGGCCGCGCGGCTGGTGGAGGGCGCCCGGGCCGAGATGCAGCAGGACATCCGGCGGGCCCGCCAGGAACTGCGCCAGGAAGTCGGTGACCTGGCCGTCGCCGTTGCCGAGCGGCTGATCAGGAAGAGCCTGCGCGAGGAGGATCACCGGCGGGTGGTCCAGGAGGCGCTGGCCAGCATGGAGCGCGGGCGGTGAGGCGGGGCCGCCGATGAAGGCGCGGCAAGGCACGGCCAGGCGCTACGCCAAGGCCCTGTTCATGATTACTCGCGACGCGGGGACGGGCGAGACCGCGGCGCGCGAGCTCGAGCGGTTTCAGGAGGTCATCCGGCAGAGCCCGGAGCTCGGAACGGTGCTCGGGCGACCCTGGGTGAAGCCGGCGGAGCGGCACGCCGTGGCCCTCGCCGTGGCCGAGCGCGTCGGTTGCGGCAGGACCGTGCGCGATCTGGTGGCGCTGGTGGCCTCCCGGGGGCGCATGGACCACCTGCGCGAGATCGTGGAGGCCTATCGCGCCCTCGTGGACGAGGCGGCCGGCCGCGTCCGCGCCGTGGTGCGCACCGCCGTCCCTCTCATCGAGGATGAGCGGCGGCGGCTGGCCGGGCGGCTCGAGCGCGCGCTCGGCAAGCAGGTCATCCTCGAGGAAAGCGTGGACGCCTCGCTCCTGGGCGGCTTCGTGGCCCAGGTGGGCAGCCTCATTCTCGACGGCAGTCTCGACGGGCAGCTCCAGCGCATGCGCGAGCGCCTGGCAAGGGGATAGCTCATGATCAAGGCGGAAGAGATCAGCGAGATCATCAAGCGCCAGCTCCAGGGGTACGAGGCCGAGGTCGACCTCAAGGAAGCCGGGCGCGTGATCGAGGTGGGCGACGGAATCGCGCGGATCTACGGCCTCGAGAAGGCGCTCGCGGGCGAGCTCCTGGAATTCCCCGGCGGCGTCTACGGGTTGGTGCTGAACCTCGAATCCGACAATGTCGGCGCCGTCCTGCTGGGTTCGGACACGCTGATCAAGGAAGGCGATCCCGTGACCCGGACCAAGCGCATTGCGCAGGTGCCGGTCGGGGAGGCCCTGATCGGCCGTGTCGTCAACGCGCTGGGCCAGCCCGTGGACGGCAAGGGGCCCATCGACTCCAAGGAGTTCCGCTCCATCGAGCGCTACGCCCCCGGCGTGGTGGACCGGCGGTCGGTGAGGGAGCCGTTGCAGACCGGCCTCAAGGCCATCGACGCCATGATCCCCATCGGCCGCGGCCAGCGCGAGCTCATCATCGGCGACCGTCAGACCGGCAAGACGGCCATCGGCGTCGACACGATCATCAACCAGAAGGGGCAGGGGGTCTATTGCTTCTACGTGGCCATCGGGCAGAAGCGCTCCACGGTGGCCCAGGTGGTGAAGGTCCTCGAGGACACGGGCGCGATGGCCTATACCACCGTGATCATCGCCTCGGCCTCGGAGTCGGCGCCGCTGCAGTACCTGGCGCCCTATAGCGGCTGCGCCATGGGTGAGTACTTCCGCGACTCGGGGCGCCACGCGCTGTGCATCTACGACGACCTGTCGAAGCATGCCCAGGCGTATCGTCAGCTGTCGCTGCTCCTGCGCCGGCCGCCGGGGCGCGAGGCGTATCCGGGCGACGTCTTCTACCTGCATTCGCGGCTGCTCGAGCGCGCCGCCAAGCTCAACGACGAGCTGGGCGGGGGCTCGCTCACGGCGCTGCCCATCATCGAGACACAGCTGGGCGACGTGGCGGCCTATATTCCGACCAACGTCATCTCCATCACCGACGGCCAGATCTACCTCGAGTCGGACCTCTTCTTCTCGGGCATCCGGCCGGCGGTGAACGTGGGTCTGTCGGTGTCGCGCGTGGGTGGCTCGGCCCAGGTCAAGGCCATGCGGCAGATCGCCGGCAAGCTCAGGCTGGACCTGGCCCAGTACCGCGAGCTTGCGGCCTTCGCGCAATTCGGCTCGGACCTCGACAAGGCGACGCAGCTGCAGCTCGCGCGCGGGCAGCGGATGGTGGAGGTGCTCAAGCAGGGCCAGTACGTGCCGCTGCCCCTCGAGCGCCAGATCGCCAGCATCTTCGCGGGCACCCAGGGGATGCTCGATGATCTTCCCGTGGACCAGGTCCGCCCCTTCGAGGCCTCCCTCTACCCGCTCCTCGAGCGCAAGCACGCCCAGCTCCTGGCCGACCTCGCCAACAAGAAGGAGCTCACCGACGAGATCCGCGAGCGTCTGACCCGGGCCATCGACGAAGCCAAGGCGGAGTTCGTCGCCGCGCGGGGCATCAAGGCCGCCTGAGGCGCGGCGACCGCCATGGCGACGCTGCGGGACATCCAGCGCAGGATCCGGTCGGTCCAGTCCACCCAGAAGATCACCCGCGCCATGAAGCTGGTGGCGGCCTCCAAGCTCCGGCGTGCCCAGGAGCGGCTCATCGAGGCGCGCCCCTATGCCCACAAGATGCGCGAGCTGCTCGGCAGCCTCGTCGCGCGCGCCGGCGAGGAAGCGCATCCGCTGCTGGCCCGGCGGGCCACGGGGCGGCGGCGCCTCGTCATCGTCACCGCCGACAAGGGGCTGTGTGGCGCCTTCAACTCCAATGTTCTCCGGGCCTCGCTTCAGTTCCTGCGCGAGGCAGGGGAGGTCGACGTGACCCTGGTGGTGGTGGGCAAGAAGTCGCGCGACTTCTACCGCCGGCGGCGGTGGGCCGTGAAGTCGGAGATGTTGGGGTTCTTCGACCGGCTGGCGTTCTCCCATGCGCGCGAGCTGGCCGACGGGCTCATGCAGGGCTATCTCGCCGAGGAGGTGGACGAGGTCCACCTGATCTACAACGAGTTCCGGTCGGTGGCCGTCCAGCGCGTCAGGCGGGGGCAGCTCCTCCCCATCCAGGCCGACGGGGCGGGGGCGGGGGACGGGGCACCAGCCGATTACATCTACGAGCCGAGCGCCGAGGCCATCCTCGCCTCGCTCCTGCCGCGGCACGTGACCACCCAGGTCTACCGCGCGTTGATGGAGTCGGTGGCGGGCGAGCACGGGGCCAGGATGACTGCCATGGAGGCGGCCACCAAGAACGCCAAGGAGATGATCGGTGTGCTCACGATCCAGTACAACAAGGCGCGGCAGGAGCGGATCACCAAGGAACTCCTGGACATCGTCGGCGGGGCCGAAGCCCTCCGCCAGTCCGCCGAGGCGTAGGGCTCGGCAGGAGGGCGGGTAACGAGGGCCCCGGCCGGGCGTCCCGCCCGTCCCGACCACGGTCAACATGCCGCAGGCGTGGGTGGACAGGACGGGAGGTCGGGGGGCCGGCGGTGGCCCCGACCCTTTCGACCACGGTCAACATGCCGTAGGCATGTTGAGGATGAAGAGGACATAGGAGCCAGGAATGAACCAGGGCAAGATCGTTCAGGTGATCGGACCGGTGGTGGACGTGGAGTTCGAGCCCGGCCAGCTGCCGCCGATCTACAACGCGCTGGAGGTGCCGGGAGCCGGCAGCACCGACATCTTCGCCTACTCGTCGAAGCTGGTCCTCGAGGTGGCCCAGCATCTCGGCGAGAGCCAGGTGCGCGCCGTCGCCATGGCGTCCACCGAGGGCCTCTCCCGCGGCACGCCCGTCGTGGACACGGGCCAGCCCATCTCCATCCCCGTGGGCAAGGAGACGCTGGGGCGGATCCTGAACATCACCGGCGAGGCGGTGGACAAGGGGGGCCCCGTCAAGGCCAGCAAGTTCTACCCGATCCACCGCCCCGCGCCGGCCTTCGACCAGCAGTCCACCAAGGTGGAGATGTTCGAGACGGGGATCAAGGTCGTTGACCTCCTCGAGCCCTACACCAAGGGCGGCAAGACGGGGCTCTTCGGCGGCGCGGGCGTGGGCAAGACCGTGCTCATCATGGAGCTGATCAACAACATCGCCAAGCAGCACGGCGGCATCTCGGTCTTCGCCGGGGTGGGAGAGCGGACGCGCGAGGGCAACGACCTCTGGCACGAGATGAAGGAATCGGGCGTCATCGAGAAGACTGCCCTCATCTTCGGCCAGATGACCGAGCCGCCGGGCTCGCGGCTCCGCGTCGGCCTCACCGGCGTCACCTCGGCCGAGTACTTCCGGGACGAGGAGGGGCAGGACGTGCTCCTCTTCATCGACAACATCTTTCGCTTCACCCAGGCCGGGAGCGAGGTCTCGGCGCTGCTGGGCCGCATGCCCTCGGCGGTGGGCTACCAGCCGACGCTCGGCACGGAGATGGGCGCCCTCCAGGAGCGCATCACCTCCACCAAGCGCGGGTCCATCACCTCGGTGCAGGCCATCTACGTTCCCGCCGACGACATCACCGACCCGGCCCCGGCGACGGCCTTCGCCCATCTCGACGCGACGACCGTGCTCTCGCGCCAGATCGCCGAGCTGGGCATCTACCCCGCCGTGGACCCGCTGGCTTCCACCTCCCGCATCCTCGACCCCGTCATCCTCGGGGCGGAGCACTACGGGACGGCCCGGGCGGTCCAGTCCACGCTACAGCGCTACAAGGACCTCCAGGACATCATCGCCATCCTCGGCATGGAGGAGCTGTCCGACGAGGACAAGCTCATCGTGGCCCGGGCACGCAAGATCCAGCGCTTCCTCTCGCAGCCCTTCTTCGTGGCCGAGGCCTTCACCGGCCAGCAGGGCCGCTACGTCAAGCTGCCGGACACGATCCGCGGCTTCAAGGAGATCGTCGAGGGCAAGCACGACGACCTGCCGGAGCAGGCCTTCTACATGGTGGGCGGCATCGACGAGGCGGCCGAGAAGGCCCGCCGGATGCGGGAGGTCAAGTAGTGCGGCTCGAGCTGGCAACGCCCACGCAGCAGCTCGTGTCCGCCGACGTGGACGAGGTCGTCGCCCCCGGCAGCGAGGGATACTTCGGCGTGCTCCCGGGGCATGCGCCCTTCCTCACCACGCTCGGCGCGGGCGAGGTGAGCTACCGCCACGGGCGCGAGGAGACCTATATCGCCGTCATCGGCGGCTTCGCCGAGGTCCAGGGCGACCGCGTGATGATCCTCGCCGAGGTCGCGGAGCGGCCCGAGGACATCGACCGCGAACGCGCCGAGCGGGCGCGCCAGCGGGCCGAGCAGCGGCTCGCGGGGAGACACCCGGCCCCGCCATCGCCGGCCGGTGAGAGGGAGATCGACTACACGCGCGCCGTCGCGGCGCTGGCGCGCGCGCTGGCGCGGCTGCAAGTCGCCGGGCGCGCCGGCCGCAGGTAGCGGGCCGCTCGGAACCGAGCCGAGACCTCGGGGTCTGGCGCTGCCCAGCCAGCAGTGCAGCCCTCGTGCCGCACTGCACAGCCCACTGGGCAGTTAGCGGCGGCCCCCCGCGCTAATCCCCTGATTTCCCTGCGTCACGGGACTGGCATGTTCCTCGCTCTCCTGGCTCAGCATGACCACCATCCTCGTGGCGGACGATGAGCCCCCGATCCTCGAGTTGATCCGCTTCACCCTGGAGGACGAGCAGGTGCGCGTGGTCGAAGCCAGGGGCGGCCTCGAAGCCCTCCGCGTGGCCCAGGCCGTGAGGCCTGAGCTCTGTTTCCTGGACGTGCGGATGCCGGACCTCGACGGCCTCGCCCTCTGCCGGCTCCTGCGGCAGGATCCGGCGCTGGCCGGCAGCCGGATCGTCATGCTCACCGCGGCCAGCCAGGAGGCCGATCGTGTCCGGGGCCTCGCGGCGGGGGCGGACGGCTACCTGACCAAGCCTTTCTCCCCGCTGGCGCTTTACTCATTGGTCCGATCGCTCCTGCCCGAGGCGGTGGCATGGCCGGACACGTAGCGCTGGCCCAGGCGCTGTCCTATGCTCGGGACCTCAAGGTTCTCCACCAGGCCTCGCGGGCCCGGGAGCGCGAGCTGGCCCAGGCCAATCAGCGACTGCGGGCGGCGCACCGCCAGACGCTCAGGTACGCCGAGGACCTCAAGCGGACGCATGGGCGGGTCGAGCGTGTCTTCCTCCACAGCCTCCAGGCCCTGGCCCATGCCCTGGAGGCGAGAGACCAGTACACGCGGGGCCATTCCGAGCGCGTGGCGGCGCTCGGCCGCTCGCTGGCGCTCGCGGCGGGGCTGGCCGCGCCGGTGGCGGAGCTGCTGGCCCAGGCCGCGCGGCTCCACGATCTGGGGAAGATCGGCATTCCTGAAGTGGTGCTGAGAAAACCGGGGCCCCTCACCGCGGCGGAGTGGGAGACCATGCGCGAGCACCCGCTGACCGGCGCGCGCATCCTCGCCCCGCTCGAGTTCTTCGTCGAAGGGGCGAGCATCGTCCGCCACCATCATGAGCGGCAGGACGGCTCGGGGTACCCCGACGGACTCTTGGGAGCCGGCATCCCCCTGGGCGCCCGGATCGTTGCTGTGGTGGATGTGTACGACGCCCTCACCTCGGACCGGCCGTACCGGCCCGGCCTCTCTCACGAGGCCGCGCTGCGGCGGCTCCAGCGTGAATCCGGCCGCACGCTGGACGGCGATCTCGTCACGCTGTTCGTGGGTCTCGTGGGCGATGCGCCTCCTGCACGCGCCCTTTGAGGCAGAGGCCCGCGCTGCGCGCCGGCCGCTCTTGCGGCCCCTTCTGGCGGTCGCGGGGGCGATGCTCCTGCTGGTGGCCCTGGGCCGCCGGCTCGAGCTCGGGAGCGAGGCACTGGGGGCCCTGGGGCGCCCCCTGCAGGGCGCGGCCCTCCACGGCGGGCTCATCGCGGTGGGCTGGCTCATCGCGCTGGGTGGCCAGCCGGGATGGCAGGGCCCCGCGCTGCGTCTGGCGGCTGCGCTGCTCGCGGCCTTCACGCTCAGCGGGCTTGGCGCCTGGGGGAGCGCCGGGCATGCCCTGCTGCCCTTCATGCTGGTCTGGGAGGGCCGTCGTCATCCGGCGCTGGGGCGGATCGGGCTCCTGGCCCCAGAGCCTCGCCGCAGCCTCCTCCTGGGACTGGCCTCCGGGACCTTTCTCGGCGGCCACCTCCTCGTCTCCACCTCGCAGACCCTCGGGTATGCGGTGCGCATGCCGCGCGGCGGCGCCTATCTCGCGGCCGTGGCCTATGACGTGGGAGCCAATGCGCTGTCGGCCGAGTGGCTCTTCCGGGGAGCCCTCTTCTCCCACTGGTGGCATCGCTGGGGATTCTGGGGGGCGGCCGTGGCCTCGACGTCCCTGGGGCTCGTGCGCTACCTGCTGGATCCCTGGCTGCCGCGCACGGTGGAGGTCGGCGCGGGCGCCGTGTTCTATCTGGCAGCGCTGGGTCTCTGCGCCTCGGCGCTACGCGCATGGAGCGGGAGCCTCCTGCCCGGCTACCTGGCCAGCATCGCCTTCTTCGCCGCCTACCGGACGCTCGTGGTGGGGTGACGGCGCAGCTCTCGCTGCTCCTCGCGCTCACTGGCGTCATCGTCTGGGCGGGGGACGGAGCCATGGTTACGCTGCGCCATCTCTATCTCCTTCCCACGCTCTGGGCGGCTTTCGCCTCGGGGACGCCCGGGGGTTGTCTCACTGGGCTTCTGGCAGGATTCCTCCAGGCCCCACTCGTGCTGCCGGGAATCGAGCGCACCGGGCTCACCGCAGGCGCCGTCGACGGGCTGGTCGCGCTGGCCACGCCCCTGGCCTCGGGCTGGGTCGTGGGGCGTCTGCGCGATCAGTCGCGCGCCCGGGCGCAGAGACTGGGGGCACTCCTCGAGATCCAGCAGGGGCTGGCGCGCGATGGGCCCCTCGACGCGCGACTGGAGGAGGTGGCCGAGCGCATGCGGGTGGCCCTGGGGGCCGAGCGCGCAGGGCTCGCAGTCGGCACCGGAGACAGCCCGGCCGTGGTGAGCGCGCCTCCGGGCGCCCGCCTCGATCCGCGCTCGGCCATGGCATGGACCCTGCGCGGCGGCGGGCCCGTCACGACTCGCGACCTTGCCGGGGATGAGCGCTTCGGCCAGGCGCCGTCGCCGGGGCCCGCGCCACGGCGTGGCCTGGTTCTCCCGCTCGACTCGGGAGCGGGGCGGGTGGGGGCGCTGGCGCTCGAGTGGAGGGGCGAGCTGACCCCGGGCATGCGCGTGGCCGCCCATGAGATGGCGATGCACCTGGCGCTCGGCATCGAGAATGCGCGGCTGATGCTGCTCCAGCGCCGCTTCGCGCTCGAGCTCGAGGACAAGATCCTGGCCGCGACCGAGCGGCTACGCGAGCTGGACCGGGCGAAATCGGACTTCCTGTCGGTGGTGTCTCACGAGCTCCGTACCCCGCTCACAGCGCTCCAGGGCTTCAGCGAGCTACTCCTGTCCCGGAGCGTGCCGCCGGCGCAGGCCCGCCGCTTCATCGGCCACCTCCACAGTGAGGCCGAGCGGCTCGGACGGATCGTGAGCGAGCTCCTGGACCTCTCGCGGATCGAGGCGGGGCGCCCCGAGGCGCTGCGCCGCGAGCCCGTGGCTCTCGGTGAGCTGGTGGAGCGAAACCTGGAGCTCTTCGCCGAGAGCCACCCGCGTCACCGCTTCCGCTGGGGGCCGGCCAGCGGCCTGGTCCCGGTCGCGGGGGACCGCGACGCGCTGGATCGGGTGCTGAAGAATCTCCTCTCCAACGCGGTCAAGTACTCCCCCGGAGGGGGCGCGGTCACGGTCAGCGCCGGGCCCGCCCCGGGACTGGACGGGGTGATGGAGCTGGCGGTAGAGGACGAGGGGGTGGGGATTCCGCCAGAGGCCCTGCCGCGGATCTTCGACAAGTATGTCCGCGTCCCGCATCCGGGCACGGCCAGCGCCAGGGGGCTCGGTCTTGGCCTGGCCCTCGTGAAGGCCATGGCCGAGGCCCATGGGGGCAGTGTGGGAGTGGCGAGCTGCCCGGGGCAAGGCTCACGGTTCCGGGTCCTCCTGCCTGCCTGGCCACGGGAGTTTTAGCCGATTTTCCGCAGAGTTCGGCTTGACACCCTTTGCCGCGGACGTGTAGTCTTGACCTCGGCATGGGGCGCAAGGACGAGCTGGCGGGACGGATGGCGGAGGCGGTGCTCAAGCGCCTCGTGGGGCGAAGGCTCATCGAGACGAGGGACGAGGCCCGAGCCCGTGACGCCGTCCGCCGGATCCTGTCCGAGAACCTCCTGGCCGAGGAGAAGCTCGACGCCGACGCGCGGGCCCTGATGCAGGACCACGCCAAGGAAATCCGGGACTCGGCCTACGACTACAATCGGCTCTTCACCCTGGTCAAGGGCAAGCTGGCCCGGGAGCGGGGGTTCACGCTGTGACGCGCATGAGCCGGGAACGCCTCTTCACCCTGGCCGACCGCATCGTGGCCGAGCTCGGGACCACGGAGGGCGTGGTCATCAAGGCTCTGGCCGACGAGCGGACGCGCGGCCATCTCCGCACCGAGGTTTTCCGCGTGCTGGAGGACGAGGCGAAGCTCGAGGACTCCATCGACCAGGAGGTCCGCCGCACCCTGTCCAGCTATGCCCGCCCATCCCCCGAGGGGAGCGCCGAATGGGAGGTGCTCTACCACAAGACGCGCGACGAGGTGTTCCGGCGCCGGTTCAGGCTATGAGACGCATCGTCGTCGGGCTCAGCGGAGCCTCCGGTGCCATCTACGGCATCCGCCTCCTCGACCTGCTCCGGGGCATGGCCGGGGTCGAGACCCACCTCGTCATCTCCGAGGCCGCCAAGCGCACCATCGCCGAGGAGACGGACCGGAGCCTGCGGGACGTCGAGGCGCTGGCCACGCGGCGCTACAGCGACAGGGACATCGGTGCGGCCATCGCCTCTGGCTCCTTCACCACCGACGGCATGGTCATCGTCCCCTGCAGCATCAAGTCGGCCTCCGCGGTGGCGCACTGCGCGGCGAGCACCCTCCTGGCGCGGGCGGCGGACGTCACCCTCAAGGAAGGCCGGCCGCTGATCCTCGTGGTGCGCGAGACGCCGCTGCATCTCGGGCATCTCCGCGTGCTCACGGCCTGCTGCGAGATGGGGGCGGTGATCCTGCCGCCCATGCCCGCCTTCTACAACCGGCCGAAGCACATCGACGACCTCATCGATCACACCCTGGCCCGGGTGCTCGACCGCCTGCGCCTGCCGCACCGGCTGGTGCCGGAGTGGCAGGGTACCGCTCCCTCGGCTGAGCCTCCGGGCGCCTCGCCCGCGCGCGGGTGAGCGCGCCGGCGCCCCCCGGGATCCGCCCATGACGAGCGCGCCCGAGCTGTCCATCGTCGTGCCCGTGTACAACGAGGAGGACAACCTCCCGCTCCTGTGGCCCGAGCTCCGCGAGGTCATGGCCGGTACCGACCTGCGCTACGAGGTCGTGTTCGTGGACGACGGCAGCCAGGACCGGAGCGCCGAGATCGTCCGCGACTTCCGCGAGCAGGACCCGCGCGTGCGGCTCGTCAGGCTCAAGGCCAATGCAGGGGAGACGGCCGCCACGGACGCGGGCCTCAGGACCGCGCGCGGCCGCTGGGTGGTCGTGATGGACGCCGATCTCCAGAATGACCCGCACGACATCCCGGCGATGCTCGGCCATCTCGAGCACTGGGATGCCGTGACGGGCTGGCGCGTGAATCGCGGGGCCGGCGACTCCCTCGTGCGGCGCCTCTCCTCGCGCATCGCCAACCGGGTGCGCAACGCGCTCAGCGACGAGACGATCCAGGACAGCGGTTGCACCTTCCGCGCCTTCCGGCGCGAGTGCCTCGCCGACCTCGTGCTCTACAAGGGCTTCCACCGCTTCATCCCCACGCTCCTCAAGATGCGGGGCTTCCGCGTGCTCGAGATCCCGGTCAACCACCGTCCGCGCCGCTTCGGCCAGTCCAAGTACGGCATCGGCAATCGCGCTTTCCGCGCCTTCTACGACCTCCTGGTGGTGCGCTGGATGAAGGACCGGCTCCTGCGCTACGAGGTCGCCGAGGATCTCGCGGGCGATGACAGCGCGCCCCGATGAGCCCCGCAGGGGCGAAGAGGCCTAACCGCCACGCGGTGTCCTCCACGTTCAGGCGAGCTGAGATGAGCCCCGCAGGGGCGAAGAGGCCCGGCCGCAACCCGACGTCCTCCACGTTACAGCGAGATCAAGAACGATGAAGCTGCTCCTGGTCGGGCTGGGGCGCTGGGGCGAGAAGCACCTGCGCGTGCTCCAGGAGTTGGGCGTCGAGCTGTGGGTGGCGGACCTGTCCCCGGAGCGGCGGGCCTTCGCCGTCAGGGCCGGCGTGGACCCCGCGCGGGCGGTGGAGGACATCAGACGGGCGCTGCCCCACGTGGAGGCCGTGGACCTGGTCACGCCCGCCGACAGCCACGTCGCGTTGGCCCGGGCGTGTCTCGAGGCCGGGCGCCACTGCTTCGTCGAGAAGCCACTCACCCTGACCGTCGCCGAGGGGCGGGAGCTGGCGCGGGTCGTGCGCGCCACGGGGCGCGTCCTCCAGGTGGGACACATCTTCCGCTTCCACCCTGTCACCGCGGTGTTGCAGGCGGAACTCGCCGGCGGCGCCGTCGGTCCCGTGCGCTACGCGACCGGGCGCTTCGCCGGCTTCAAGCGGCCGCGCACGGATGTCGGCGTCACGCAGACCGATGCCATCCACTACTTCGACCTCTTCGCCCATCTGCTGGGGCGGCGGCCCACCGCGGTGACGGCCACGCTCTCCGACCACCTCGGGCGGGGGCTGGACGACTGCTCCTTCGCCACGGTCGAGTACGCCGGCGTCCCGGCGTTCGTCGAGGCGGGCTACTTCGCCCCAGGGACATTTCGCGACTGCGTCATCGTCGGCGCGCGGGCAACGCTCAGCGCGGATTTCGGCTCGTCGGAGGTCACCGTCCACGAGAACCGCCACATCCAGGGCCCCGGCGGCTGGCAGGCGCCCGAGGGCCCGCGCCGGGCCGTCAAGGCCGCAGGGCCCGAGCCGCTGCGCCGCGAGCTCGAGCTCTTCCTGGACGCCGTGGCGCGCGGCGGGCCGCCGGCGGTGGACGTCGAGGCCGGGCTTGCGGCGCTCGAGACAGTGGAAGCGGCCCGCCTTTCCTCACGCCTTGGCCGCCGCGTGGCGCTCGCCGAGCTCGGCTAGGCGCGGGACGGCGCCGCGCAGGTGGAGTTCCTCGCGGGGATCCTCGACGGGAGCATGTCCCTGGCCGATCTCATCCGCTGGGGCGGCTACACCGTGCTCGTCGCCATCGTCTTCTGCGAGACGGGGCTGCTCGTGGGCTTCTTCCTGCCGGGCGACTCGCTCCTGATCACCTCCGGGCTCGTCGCCGCGGCCGGCACGCTCGACATCTGGTGGCTCAACCTCCTGCTCATGGCGGCCGCCATCGCCGGGGACAGCGTCGGCTATGCCATCGGCAGGAGGACCGGGCCCCGGGTCTTCACCCGGGAGGACTCCCTCCTGTTCAACCGCCGCCACCTGGTCCGCACCCGCGAGTTCTACGAGCGCTACGGCGGCAAGACGATCGTCATCGCCCGGTTCGTGCCCATCATCCGCACCTTCGCGCCCGTGGTGGCGGGGGTGGGGCAGATGCGGTACCGGCGGTTCGTCTTCTACAACGTCTTCGGCGGGGTCGGCTGGGTGGCCAGCATGACCTGGGCGGGGTACCTGCTGGGCAGCGTGATCCCGAACATCTCGAACTACATCCACCTCGTGGTGGGCATCGTCATCGTGCTCTCCGTGATCCCCATCGCCGTCGAGATCCTCAGGGCCAGGCGCTAGTGCTAGTGGGGGTCAGGTCTTGCATTCCGACATCGGCAAGGGGCTACGTGGCGGTTTTCAAGACCTGACCCCCTCTGCGCAGGGCATGGGCCTCCGGCAGGCGGTGAAGGGCCACGGCCGAGGCGGCGGCCAGCACCCCTGCGGCCCCCAGCGTGACGAAGGCCCAGCCCCAGCCAGCAGCGCCGCCGCCCCCGCCGCCGTGCAGATCGAGCACCCAGCCGAAGACGAGCGGCGCCGCCGCCCCCGCCCCATAGCCGGTGAGCGAGCGCAGCGCCAGCGCGGCGCCGCGGTAGGCGGGCGCCACGACCTCGGTGATGGCCGTCGAGTAGATCGGTGAGTCCCCGAGTGCGGCGAAGCCATAGACGAGCCCCACTGCCACGACGATCCAGACCGGACCTCCGATCAGCCAGCCGAAGACGAGCGAACAGAGCGCGCTCAGCGCCGCCATGACGAAGATGACCTGCGTCCGGCCGAAGCGGTCGGCGAGCACACCGGCGGCGAGCGAGGCCACCATCCCGGTGATGTGGAAGAGCCCGCTCACCGATGAGCCGAGGCCCGCGGCCTGAGCCGAGGCGACGCCGGAGGCGGCCAGGCAGGCAGCCAGGAAGGCCGGGGTCCACGCCCACATGCCGAGCAGCTCCCAGGCGTGCCACGTGTAGCCCGTGATCACGAGCATCGCCCGGCGGTTGCGCAGCACCGCACCCGTGATCTTCTGGTCGGCGCTCCGCTTCGCCACGCGGTTGGGCGTCTGTCGCGTCACCGCCCAGACCATGAGGCCGCCCAGCACGGGGCCGAGGCAGGTGAGGACGAAGGCCAGCTGGTAGCCCCCGCGCGGGATGGCCACGCCGGTGAGCACCAAAGCCAGCGCGAGAGCCAGGGAGTGGCCGCCCAGCAGATACCCCATGGCCCGCCCGCGCCGCGCGACGGGGACGTGCTCGGCCACGAGCAGGATGCCTGTCGTGTAGGTCCCCCCGAGGGCCAGCGCCAGCAGCGTGTAGGACAGGAGCCCCGACCAGTAGCCCCGTGCGACGAGGGCGAAGAGCATGGCGGTCGCTGCCGAGGCCCAGGAGGCGGCGACGAAGACGCGGCGCGCCCCGATGCGGTCGGCCAGCTCGGAGCAGCCGAGGAGCGAGAGCGCATAGACGATCTGGAAGCTCGAGGCGATGCTGCCCGCAGCAGTGGCCGACATCTGCCACTCCCGCTGGAGCACGGGGAGGGCCGCCGCATAGCTGATGTAGACCATGAAGCCGCCGACCCGGGACAGGCAGAGCCCGAACAGCCAGGGATCGCTTCCGGGGGCGAAGCGCCCCGGCATCAGTCGATGCCCGCCGCGAGGGGAGACCTCACCACACCGAGTACCCGCCGTCCACGAACATGATCTGGCCGGTCACGAAGTCCGCGGCGTCGGAGGCGAGGTAGACCACGGCCGTGGCCGTGTCGTTCACCTGCCCGAGCCGGCCCAGGGGGTAGGACTTGGCCAGCAGCCGCTTCCCCGCCTCGCGGTCCCCCGGCGCGCCGGCCTGCTGGGCCATGTAGTCGTAGAGGACGTCGTTCAGCGGCGTGACGACGTTGCCCGGGGCCACGGCATTGACGTTGATGCGGTGGGGCGCCAGCTCGATGGCCAGCGCCCGCGTGAGCCCGTGAATGGCCATCTTGGTGACGCAGTAGGCGACGGCGCTGGGGACGCCGTAGGCCCCGAAGATCGAGCCCGTGTGGATGAGCTTGCCCTTACCGCGCTTCTTCATCTCGGGCACCACCCGGCGGGCGCAGAGAAAGGCGCCCGTCACGTTGGTGGCCAGATGCCGGTTCCACATCTCGTCGCTGGTCTCCTCCAGCGGGGCCATCTGCATGAGCCCGGCATTGTTGAAGGCGATGTCCACCCCGCCGAGCTCATCCACCGCGGCCCGGACCAGCCTGTCCACGTCCTCGGGGCTGGTCACATCGGCGCGCACCGGAACGGCCCGGCGTCCGAGCCGGATGATCCGGTCGGCCAGCGCCTCGAGCTCGGCCATGTGGGTATGCCCCTGGATGACCAGGTCGGCGCCGGCCTCGGCCAGCGCCAGGGCGGCGGCCTGGCCGATGCCGGACGAGGCCCCCGTGACCAGCGCCACGCGATCGTCGAGTCGAATGTCCATGCTCACGTCTCCTCGGTCAGCATGCGCGTCAGGGGGACGACCTCGATCCCCTCGGCCGCGAGGCGCGCCCGGACAGCCCGGGCCACCTCCAGCGCGTTCGGGGCATCCCCATGGACGCAGATCGTCGGCACCTCCACGCTCAGCACGGAGCCGTCCACAGCCGGCAGCCTGCGCTCCCGCGTGATGCGCACGGCGCGGTCCGCCACCTCGGCGGGATCCCAGGACTGCTTGGCCCGCTCGAGCACCGGGAAACCATTGGGCTGATACGCGAGGTCCACGTACCCTTCCGGCACGGCCCGCATCCCGGTGGCCGCCACGGCGGCCGCCACCGCCGGCCCACCGAGGATGGCGACGAGCGCCGGATCGAGGGCGCGCATGGCGCCCAGCAGCGCCAGCGCGTACTCCTCGCTCTCCCCGCACATGGCGAAGAGCGCCCCGTGGGGCTTGACATGGCCGAGGCGAAGCCCGGCCGCCTCCACGAAGGCGCGGAGGGCTCCGACCTGGTAGAGGACGCAATCGCGGAGCTCATCGGCCGTGATCGCCATCCGCCTCCTGCCGAAGCCGAGCACGTCCGGCAGGGCGACATGCGCCCCGATCTCCACGCCCGCCCCGGCCGCCAGCTCGACGGTGCGCCGCATCACGTGGGGGTCGCCAGCATGAAAACCGCAGGCGATGTTGATGGTCGGGACGAGTTCCATCAGGGGGCCGTCGTGACCCAGTGTCCAGCGCCCGTAGCTTTCGCCCATGTCGCAGTTGAGGTTGACTTGCCTCCGCATCCTGTCTCCCGCGCCGGCTCGCGCCTCAGGGGGTGATGATGCTCGTCTCGGCGATGGAGCCCTCCAGCGCCCGGAGGGCAAGGACGGCCTCGTCGGTGGACACCGCCTCGAAGCGGGTGATCTGGCCGGGGCGCGTCTGGCCCACCTGGCGGAGATCGGCGCTGATCACCGTCGCGATCTTCGCATAGCCGCCGAGGCTCGGGCCATCCACGTGCAGCACGATGGGCTCGACCCCGCCGGGCACCTGTATGCCCCCGACCGGGATCGTGTCGTCCACGATGTTCGAGGGATCGGCCCCCGCCTGCTCCACGAGATAGGCCGGGCGGGACCTGAATGCAAGGGGCGGCCCGATGTAGCGGCAGCCCATCCGGTCTGAGGTGGGCGACAGGCGCCAGTCATGGGCGAGGAAGGTCTCGATGCTCTCGGGGAGGAAGAGGTCGTCCTGCGGGCCCAGGACCACCCGCACCCGCCAGCGGTCGCCAAGGGCCGGGAGGAGATCTGACCGCAGCCGCCGCCCCTCGAGCTCGCTCGCCGGACGGCTCGCTGGAAAGCTCCTGAGCAGGTCGCCCGCCTTGAGCGGCCGTCCCTCCACGCCGCCGACGAAGGCGCGGACATTGGTGGCGCGGCTGCCGGCGAAGAGCGGGACGTCGATGCCACCGGCCACAGCCAGATAGGCCCGCGCCCCGCTCCGCGCCCGGGCGAAGGCCAGCTCGTCGCCCGGCTGCACCCTCAGACACTGCCACATGGGCAGTGGACGGCCGTTGAGCGTCGCCGACAGGTCGGCGCCCGTGCCGGCGATCGCCGTCTCGGCGAGCACCCTGAGCTTGAGCCCCGAGAGGAGGACCTCGATACCGGCCGCACCCGGCCGCCGGCCCACGAGGTAGGGGCCGCCGGGATCGTTGCCGACGAGGAGATTGGCGATGCCGAGGGAGAAGCGATCAGCCGGTCCCGACGGGGGCATGCCCGTCGCCAGATACCCGGGGCGGCCGACGTCCTGGATCGTGGACTGGAGCCCGCCGGCCAGCACCTCAAGCATGGCCCCTCCTCGCGAGGTACTCCCGCAGGTTGAACGTCTCCTCGCGGATCTGGTACCGGTAGACCCCGGCCTCCACCTCGCGCCTGATCTCCCAGTACGTGGCCTCGTCGATGGGCACATAGCTGTGGCGATCGCCCACACGCGGGAGCACAGGGCCCTCGGCGAAGGCCGGGTTGCGCTGCCGGGGGTCGTAGAGCTCGACCGGCGTGCGGCCCAGCAGCTGATAGCCTCCGGGGCTGGCGATGGGATAGAAGGAGGTGAGCTGGCCGGCGATGCAGAGGATCCGCTCCGGCGTCCAGCGGCGCGGCCGCTGGTACTTCGGGGCGGTGAGGGCTTTCGAGGGATCGAGCGGCATCGCCTGGTAACAGGCCGGGGTGAAGCCCACGGCCGAGACCCAGTGGTCAGTCCCCGAATGAGTGCGGATCACCTCTGCCGCCGTCATGGAGTTGATCTCGGCCAGGAACTCGACATTGTTCGGAGCCCCATGGGCCGCGGCGCAGTCCCGCGACCAGGGGTCGTCGTACCAGATGGGGATGGTGACATGCCGGGAGGGCAGTGCCTCGATCTCCTGCACCTCCCGCTCGAGATCCTCGAGGCGGGCGACCAGCTCCTGCCGGCTCACGGTGAAGGGATCGTAGACGATGCCCAGCGAGCGGTTGGTCGGGATAGCCTCGGTCACCCCGGCAAGCCCATGGGCCTTCAAGGCGCTGTCGAGGGCAATCACCCGGAAGTTGAGCGGGAGGCTCAGCTCGTCCCCGAACTCCACGGTCAGGTACAGATCCCCAAGGGGCCGGTACCGCGCCTGGGTATAGATCATCCGGTGCGCCCCCTCTTCTCCATCACCGTGCCATTGCAATCATGAAATGGACCGTGTTAGAAGTGAAACGCCAGCTCATGGGCCCAAGCGCCCCAGCCCGGAGGTGAGCTGGAGGAGGGAACACCATGGCACGCGAGGTGATACGCGAGATCCGTCACCAGGGGGCCGAGCAGAATCCCCGCCTGCCCGTCACCTCCACCGGGATCAACCCCTGCGAGCACTTCGACGCTCTGCTCAATGCCTCCTTCGACGGCTTCGTGGTGGTGGATGCCCACGGCACGGTGCTCAAGGTCAACAAGGCCTATGTCCGCATCGCCGGGCTCCGCGAGGAGGACATCGTCAACCAGAACATGGCGGCCGTGGTCAAGAAGGGTGTCCTCAAGCACTCGGTGAGCCAGGAGGTCATCAAGCGGCGCATCCCCATCACGATGATGCACACCTACCCGACGGGGAGTACGGCCCTGGTCACGGGAACGCCGGTGTTCGACGAGGACGGCCAGCTGGTGCTCGTCATCGTCAATGTCCGGGACATCACCCAGCTGAACAAGCTGCGCGAGCGCCTGGGGCAGCAGGCGGTGGCCGGCGAGCCCAACGAGTCCATCTTCCTCAGCCCCGAGTACGCCGACCTGCCCACCTTCAACCTGGTGATCCACAGCGACAAGATGAAGCGCTGCCTCTGGTCGGCCCTGAAGGTCGCCAAGTACGACTCTCCCGTCCTCATCCTCGGGGAATCCGGGGTGGGCAAGGGGCGCTTCGCCAGACTCATCCACGACGGCAGTCTGCAGCGGGGCGGCCCATTCGTCCACCTCAACTGCGGGGCCATCCCAGAGCCGCTGGTGGAGTCGGAGCTCTTCGGCTACGAGCGGGGGGCCTTCACGGGGGCGCTCAGCACCGGCAAGCCGGGGCAGTTCGAGCTGGCCCAGAACGGGACCATCTTTCTGGACGAGATCGGCGAGCTGAGCCTCAGCCTGCAGGTCAAGCTGCTCAACGTCATCGAGGAGAAGCGGGTCCAGCGCGTCGGCGGGCGCCACTCCATCGCCATCAACGCGCGCCTCGTGGCGGCCACCAACCGTGACCTCAAGGCGATGGTGACCGAGGGGCGGTTCCGGGAGGACCTCTATTTCCGCCTCAACGTGGTCCCCCTGAGGATCCCTGCCCTGCGGGAGCGCCCCGAGGACATCCCGGTCATGCTCACGACCTTCCTCGAGTCGCTCTCCCGGAAGTACGGAGTGCGGAAACGGCTGGCCCCGGAGGTGCTCCAGGCGTTGAGCGACTACCACTACCCGGGCAATGTCCGGGAGCTCGAGAACATCCTGGAGCGGCTGGCCATCCTCTCGGACGGCGAGGAGATCCACGCCTCGCACCTGAGCCTCTGCGCCTTCGAGGCGGCGGGCCGGGACGTGGCCGTGGACACGACGCTCGTGTCCGGGCTCGGCGACATGGCCGATCTCTTCGAGGCGCGTGTCCTGCGCCAGGCTCTCGATCAGTGCCGGACGCTGCGGGAGGCTGCCGGGAGGCTCGGGATCAGCGTGCCGACGCTCTGGCGGAAGCTGCGCAAGCACAAGCTCCAGGTGGCCCGCGCCGTCAAGGGATAGAGGCCGGGTGGGGCCGTGAAGGCGTACGGCGGCACCGGGCGGGCGGCTCGAGAAGGTCCAGATGCGAGGCGGCGCCCGACGGCCGCACGCGAGGCGTACTCTCTGTACGTTGAGCGTGCGGCCGAGGGCGCCAACGACGCAGATGGGCCTTCTCGAGCCGCCCGCGCTAGACCAGCGGGACCTCGAGGATCTCGCCGACGGGGAACTTCGTCATCACCTCCACGCCGGTCTTGGTGACCCGGATCATCTCCTCGATGCGCACGCCGTGCTTTCCCGGCCGGCCGTGCTGAGTCTCGATGGCGAAGGTCATGTTCTCTTCCAGCGGGATGTCTGGCGGGTTCAGCGACACCTCGCGCCAGATGATGGGAGGCTCGTAGAGGGTGAGCCCGATGCCATGGGCCCAGTTGCTGCCCGCCGTCTGGTCCTCGCTGACGATGTGGATGTCCTTCCAGACCTCGGGGCCCGACGGCCACTTCTCGGCGACCTCGCGCGTGGTGACGCCGGGCTTGATGATGTTGATGGCGTCGTAGAGCCAGTCCAGCGCCAGCTGGTAGTCGTCCTTCGCCTCCTGGGGGGCCTTGCCGCAGCTGTACGTCCGGTAGACGCAGGTCTTGTAGCCCATGTAGGAGGTGTTGTAGGTGTCCATGTAGACGACATCCCCGGCCCGGATGATGCGGTCGCTCTCGTCCCGCGGGTTCGGCCAGCCGAAGGGGCCCGAGGTCACGAAGATGCCGGAGTAGACGCGGGCGCCGAGATCATAGGCGGTCTTGTGCGCGATGCCGCAGAGCTCGCTCTCCTTGACGCCCGGGCGGATGGCCCGCGCGACGGCGCCGAACATGGCATCCGAGATGGTGGCCGCCATGCGCTGGCACTCGATCTCGTCCCGATTCTTGATCCGGCGCGCCTCGAGCATCGCGGCGGCCCCGTCCGGGCTCACCTTGATGCCCAGCCGCTGGAACTCGGCGACGATGCCCGGGTCCCAGACGTCCATGGCCAGCGTCTCCTTCTCGACGCCGGCCTGCTTGAGGTCGTCCACGATCTGCTGGCAGAACTTCTTCTGCTGCTGCTCGTGGCCGGCCGGTCCCATCACGCGCCCGATCCAGCCGGCGCCGGTCATGGCCACCTTGACCTTGTGGAGCCACGGGGCCATCTGGCGGGCGTGGTAGCCGATCTCGCCCTGCTCGTAGAGGATCGGGCTGTCCTTGGTGGCCGGGAAGAGGGAGTAGCGGAGCCCCGAGGCCGGCGTCGTCCAGTACGCGTTCCAGGTGGAGGTCATGTAGCGCATGTTCCACTCGTTGATGGAGAGGATGGCGCCGAGCTTCATCCCCTCCATCTGCTGCTTGACCCGCCCCATGCGGTAGCGCCGCATCCGGTCCATGTTGATCCGCTCTTCCCAGTCCACCGACTGGGTGCCGAACGGAACCCGGCCCTCGTAGTCGTCGAGAACAGGCCACTCGAACTTGAGGCTCGGATCGTCCATTGCCGCCTTGCTCACAGGTGTCATGCCCTTCCCTCCATCGGTGTGGTGTTGTCCTCCGCCGCCGCTGCACAAGCTGGCGGCGTCATTCGCCGCCATCCCCGGGGCAGCAATCGACATGCCACGCCCCGGCGGAGACCGGCTACGCGGCACTCTGACAGCAGTCCGCGGCCTTTGCGTGAATCCCGGCCGGGCTGCCACCGGCTGCGGAGAAGAGGCAGGGTTTCAGAAGTGAAAAGGATCGAATGGTCACGCAAAGGGAACGGGGCCCGATTTCGGCGTGTTCGGCCCGGAATGGAAATGGAACGGTTCGTGCTGCAGTCTGGAACTTCGGGGACCCATGCTCGTCATCCCATCGAAGCGCCCAGAGCGGCCCGTGATCGCCGTGAGCACGCTGGACACGAAGGGACCCGAGACCGCGTACCTGGCGGAGCGGATCCGCGAGGGCGGCCTCGAGGTCCTGGTGGTGGACTCGGGCATACTCGGCGAGCCCCGGGGGATCACCCCCGACATCTCGCACGCCCAGGTCGCCGAGGCCGCGGGCAGCACGCTCGGGGCGGTGAGGAGTACTGGTGCGCGCGGCGCCGCCGTGGAGATCATGGCCCGGGGGCTCTCCCGCATCCTGGCCGAGCTCCATGCTGGCGGCCGCTGCGGCGGAGTGGTCGCGCTGGGCGGCGCCGAGGGTGGCGTCATGGCCGCCCGGGCCATGCAGGCCCTGCCGCTGGGGGTGCCCAAGCTCATCGTCACCCCGGTGGCGGCCGGTCGGCGGACCTTCGGCCCCTTCGTCGGCCTCAGGGACGTGATGCTCATGCACTCTGTGGTGGACATTCTTGGGCTCAACTCGGTGAGCCGCGCCATCTTCGACAATGCCGCTGGCGCCATCAGCGGGATGGTCAGGGCGCGCGCCGCGCGACCCGCAGAGGGGGGCGACGAGCGCCTGGTCGGGATCACCATGCTGGGGAACACCACCCCTGCGGTGATGCGGATCGCCGCGGGCCTCGAGGCGGCGGGCCTGACGCCACTGATCTTCCACTCCAACGGGGTCGGGGGGTCGTGCATGGAGGAAATGATTGCCGCGGGACGGCTCGCCGGGGTCATCGACTTCACCACCAACGAGCTCACTGACGAGCTGGTGGGCGGGATCTACGCGGCGGGCCCGGATCGGCTCGAGGCCGCCTCGCGCCACGGCGTCCCCCAGGTCGTCGTCCCGGGCTGCGTGGACTTCTTCGTGGCAGGCCCTCGGGAGTCCGTCCCGCCCCAGTGGCGCGCGCGGCCCCAGTACCACCACAACCCCGTCTTCACGCTGATCCGGGCCAGCCGCGAGGAGATGGCCGAGGTGGGACGGATCATGGCCGCCAAGCTCGGCGCCTCGCGGGGCCCCGTTGCCGTGGCCGTGCCGCTGGGGGGGCTGTCCATCCCGAATGCGCCGGGCGGCGTCTTCCACGCCCCGGAGGTCGACGCCGCCTTCCTCGCCGCGCTCAAGCGCGACCTCCGCCCGGACATCCCCGTGGTCGAGGTGCCCGCGCACATCAACGCCCCCCGCTTCGCCGAGACCGTCCTCGACCTGTTCCTCCGGGTCATGCGCGCGCCTGCGGCCGGAGGCCGGGTCGTGGAAGAGCCCCGCGATGCCTAGCGTGGAGGCGCGCGGAGGCCGGGCACCGCTGCGGGCCCTCTTCGTCCTGACGCCTCCCGAATCGAAGCGGCTCATCGCCAAGGCCGTCGCCCGGCTGCCCGAGGTCGAGCGCGCCAGGCGGGAGGGGGAGATCGTCATCGGCCACGGGGCCACCAACGTCTACGTGGTCGAGGAGATCTTCGGGGAATGCCCCGACCGGGACCGGTACCTGTCGGGTCTGATCGTCAACCGCATCCTCTGCGTGACGCAGGCGGAGGAGAAGCCCTCGATGCTCGTGTGGCGGCAGGGGGTGCGGGTGGCGCCCGCGGCGACCATGGACGAGACGCTCCGGGGCTTCGGCGCGGGGTCGGTGTTCGTCAAGGGCGCCAATGCCGTGGACCGGGAGGGCAATGTCGGCATCCTGATGGCCAATCCTGGCGGCGGGACCATCGGCTGGAGCTACGGTATCCTGAGCGCGCGGGGCTGCCGGCTCATCGTGCCCGTGGGGCTCGAGAAGCTGGTCCCCTCGGTGCGGGAGGCGGCGCGTCTGTGCGGACAGGACACGTACTACTATTGCCAGGGGATCAGGGTCGGGATGATTCCCATCATGAACGCGACGGTGGTCACGGAGATCGAGGCCCTGCGGATCCTCTTCGACCTGCGGGCCACGCATGTCGGCGGCGGCGGCCTCGGCGATTCCCAGGGCGCCGTTGTCCTGGTGGCGGAGGGGGAGCAGGGGCCCCTCGACCGCGCCATCGCGCTCATCGAGTCGATCAAGGGGGAGCCGTCGCTGGCGCCGAGGAAATCGGCCTGCAGCAACTGCCTGCCCACTATCCTGGTTCACACAGATGAGGGGGTTCGGCGCGAGGTCAAGCACTGCATGTTCCAGGGACTCGGGGAGGAGGAGTTGCCTGCCTTCATCCGAGGGACGGAGTGAGGGCGAAACGCTGGGCCCTTGCGCGCGGGGGCCGATTCGGTGTATACGCTTCGCCGTCTCCGGGGATGGGGCACCCGGCGGCGGAATCGCCCAGGCCATGACGGCCGGGTGTGGGCCTCGGAAGCGTGCGCGGCGCCTAAGGGCATCGACTCAAAGGGGAGGAAAACCGATGGCTTGGCACGGACAGAGCGGAACGCGGAGACGCTGGATCGTGGGGGTACTGATCGGGGTGATGGCGCTCGGAGCGGCCTGGGCGCCGGCGGCGCAGGCCGCCGACCCCATCAAGATCGGCTTCGGCATGGCGCTCACGGGGGCGCTGGCCGGCAACGGGAAGGCCGCCCTCATGTCCATGCAGATGTGGGCCGAGGACGTGAACAAGAAGGGCGGCCTCCTGGGCCGGCCTGTGGAGCTGGTGTACTACGACGACCAGACGAAGCCGGCGGCCGTCCCCGGCATCTACACGAAGCTCCTGGACGTGGACAAGGTGAACTTCGTCGTTTCCGGTTACGGGACCAACGTGATCGCCCCGCTCATGCCCATCGCCGTCGAGCGCAATCTCCTGCTCATGGGCCTCTTCGGGATGGCGAACAACGAGAAGACCAAGTACAAGAACTACTTCCAGATCATGCCGTCGGGACCGGAGCCTGCGCTGGGCTGGTCCCAGGGCTTCTTCGAGGTGGCGGCCAAGCAGCAGCCCAAGCCGCAGACCATCGCGCTGGTGGGCGCCGACGCCGAGTACCCGCACAACGCGCTGGCCGGGGCCCGGGAGCATGTCAAGCACTACGGCTTCAAGGTAGTCTACGATGGCAAGTACCCGCCTTCCACGGTGGACTACACGCCCATCGTCCGCGCCATCAAGGCCACCAACCCCGACCTCGTCTACGTGGCCTCCTACCCGCCTGACACCGCCGGCATCATCCAGGCGGTGCACGAGGTGGGGCTGCCGGTGAAGATGTTCGGCGGCGGGATGGTGGGGCTGCAGTTCGCCGCGCTCCAGACCAAGCTCGGCCCGAAGCTGAACGGCGTGATGAACTACGAGTTCTACGTGCCCGAGCCCACGCTGAGCTTCCCGGGCATCAACGAGTTCCTGGCCCGCTACCAGGCCCAGGCCGAGAAGGCCGGCGTTGACCCGCTGGGGCATTACATTCCGCCCTTCGCCTACGCCTACGTCCAGGTCCTGGGCCAGGCCGTGGAGGCCACCAAGAGTGTGGACCAGAAGAAGGTCGCCGACTACATCCGGGCGAACGAGTTCAACACCATCGTCGGCAAGGTGCGGTTCGCACCCAACGGTGAGTGGGCCAAGTCGCGCGTGCTCATGGTGCAGTTCCAGAACGTCAAGGGCAGCGACGTCGCCCAGTTCAAGAAGGCCGGCACGCGCGTGGTGCTCTACCCCGAGGAGTCGAAGTCCGGCACCCTGATCTATCCCTTCTCGAAGGTCCTGAAGTAGGAAGGGATCGCCCTCCGTCTCCGGGGGCCGCGCGCTGAGGCGCGGCCCCCGGCGCGTGGCGAGCGCCTCATGTTCTCCCTCGACCTGCTCCTGAACGCCATCGTGGCCGGCATCCTGATCGGCGGCTTCTACGCCGCCGTGAGCCTGGGCATCTCGGTCTCGTTCGGCCTCTTGGATGTCGTCAACATCGCGCACCCGTCCTTCGTCATCCTGGGCTCCTACACCGCCTACGCGATGAACCGCTTCTTCGGCTTCGACCCCCTCCTCACGGGATTGCTCTTCACCCCGATCTTCTATGCCCTCGGCGTGGTGGTGTACCGCCTCTATTACCTGGGTTTCGAGCGCAAGGGGGAGGAGTCGCTGCGCGGGCTGGTCTTCTTCTTCGGGGTGCTCTTCATCGTCGAGGTGGCGCTGCTCCTGGCCTACGGGGTGGACTACCGCATGATCGAGGCCGGCTACGTGGGCCAGTCCTTCCACATCGGCGTGGTGGGGATCGCCTTCCGCCTGCTCCTGCCCTGCCTCGTCGGGCTCATGATCACCGTGGCCCTGCATCTCTTCCTCTCGAAGACCTTCTACGGCCGGGCCATCAAGGCGGTGTCGCAGGACAGCCAGGCGCTCCGCCTCATGGGCGTCAACCCGGTGAAGATCAAGCGGATCGCCTTCGCCCTGTCCATCGCCACCGCGAGCCTGGCCGGCGCGCTCCTGATCCTCATCGGGCCGGTGGAGCCCTCCATCGGCCGGGAGTACATCGGGCGGGTCTTCGCCATCGTCGTGCTCGGCGGCATGGGCAGCATCAGCGGGACACTGGCGGCCTCCGTGATCCTCGGCGTGGTGGAGAGCCTCACCGCCACCTTCTCCGGGCC
The DNA here is from genome assembly GCA_016188005.1 of Candidatus Rokuibacteriota bacterium. Classification (NCBI taxonomy): domain Bacteria; phylum Candidatus Rokuibacteriota; species Candidatus Rokuibacteriota bacterium. The sequence continues at coordinate 44,847 of JACPIQ010000112.1, forward strand.
CAGCTGGGCCCCGGCCGTGTCCTTCGGGATCCTGCTCGTCGTCCTGGCGGTCAGGCCGGCCGGCCTCTTCGGGAGATAGGGCGTGAGGAAGACCGTTCCGCTCTGGGTCGTCCTGGGTGTGGTCGTGGCGGCGTTCCTGTTCACCCGCATGGGCGGGAACCGCTACATCTACTTCGCCGGCTACGTCGTCCTCCAGTACATCGTGCTCGCCACCGCGTGGAACGTGCTCGGGGGCTACACCGGCTACGTCAACTTCGGCACGGCGGCCTTCTTCGCCACGGGCGCCTACTCCGCGCTGGTCCTCATCCTCGCCTTCAACGCGACGCTGCCCTTTCAGATCCTGGCGGGGGCGCTCGCCGCCGGGCTGCTGGGGCTCGGCATCGGGTACCTCACGCTCCGCCTCCGCGGGGTCTTCTTCTCCATCGCCACGCTCGCGCTGTCCGTGGTGCTCCAGACCGTGGTCTCGAACTGGGAGTACGTCGGGGGAGGCAAGGGCCTCAGCATCATCAGGCCCAAGCCCCCGGCGCTGTTCCCCAGCCACGCCGAGTACCTCTTCGTGGTGATGGTGCTCCTCGCCGCGGCGTCGGTGGCGCTGGCCTGGTGGATCGAGCATTCCTGGGTGGGCCGGGGGCTGGCCGCCATCCGCGACAACGAGGAGGCGGCCGAGTGCATGGGCGTCCCCACGCTCAGGCTCAAGCTCTTCGCCACCACGCTGAGCGGCTGCCTGATGGGGGTGGCCGGGACGCCCTTTCCCTACTACGTGACTCTCGTGGAGCCGGGCTCGGTCTTCAGCCTCGACTACGCGGTGAACAGCCTGGCCATGCCGATGATCGGCGGGACGACGACGTGGGTCGGCCCCATCATCGGGGCCGTCCTGCTCGGCACCGCCCAGCAGGTGGCCACGGTCACGATCTCCTCGGAGCTGAACCTCCTCATCGTGGGCATCGTCCTCGTGGCCTTCGTCATGCTGGCGCCGCAAGGGATCGTCGGCCTGGTCCAGCGGCTCTTCCGGCGGAGGGGCGCCTGATGGCGACCCTCCTGGAGGCTCGCGGCGTGACGAAGCGCTTCGGCGGCTTCACGGCGCTCAACGAGGTCACCCTGGAGGTGCGGGAGGGGGAGCGCCTGGGCCTGATCGGTCCGAACGGCTCCGGGAAGACCACGCTCATCAACTGCATCTCCGGCGCCCTCCGGAACGAGGGCGGGGCGATCCTCTTTCGCGGGAAGGACATCACGGCCCTGCCCGCCCATCGTCGCACGCGGCTGGGCATCTGCCGGAGCTTCCAGATCCCGCGGCCCTTCACCAGCATGACCGTGCTCGAGAACCTCGGCATCCCCCTGGAGTACGCGGCCTACGAGCAGGTCTCGCGCGCCGACGCGCCCGGCGAGGCCCTGGAGATCCTGCGGCTCATGGGACTCGAGGCGAAGGCCCACGCGCGGACCGGCGACCTCACCCAGATCGACATGCGGAGGCTGGAGCTGGCCCGGGCCATGGCCGCCAAGCCGAGGCTCTTGATCTCGGACGAGGCCATGGCGGGGCTCTCCAGCGCCGAGGTGGACGCCCTCCTGCCCATCCTGTTCGCGCTCAACGAGCGGGGGATCACGATCATCATGATCGAGCACATCATGCGAGCGGTGATGCGCTTCTCGCAGCGCATCGCCGTCCTCGACGCCGGTGAGAAGATCGCCGAGGGCACCCCCGAGGAGATCGTGAACAACAAGCGCGTGGAGAAGGCGTACCTTGGCGAATAGGCTCGTCGTCACGGACGTCCACGCCGGCTATGGCGCGGTGCGGGTGCTCCACGGGGTCTCGGTCGAGGCCAACGGCGGGGAGACGGTGGTGCTCCTCGGCACCAACGGCAACGGCAAGAGCACCCTGATCAAGTGCATCATGGGCCTGGTCCAGCCCTCGAGCGGCGAGATCTTCCTGGAAGTGGACGGGCGACGCATCGACCTCGTGGGCCGGTCCCCCGAGGACATCGTGAGCCTCGGCGTCACGCTCGTCCCCGAGGGGCGCCGCCTCTTCCCGAAGCTCACGGTGGAGGAGAACCTGCTGCTCGGGGCCTACCGGAGCGCGGCGCGCCGGGACATCGGCCGCAATCTGACATCCGCGTTCGAAGCGTTCCCGATCCTCCGGGAGCGGAGGCGGCAGCTCGCGGGCAGCATGAGCGGCGGGGAGCAGCAGATGCTGGCCGTGGCCCGCGCGCTGATGTCCTCGCCGAAGATCCTGCTGGTGGACGAGCCGTCCGTGGGGCTGGCCCCCATCCTCGTCAGCCGGGTCATCGCGACCATCAAGCAGCTGAAGGAGCGGCACGACCTCACGGTGCTCATGGCCGAGCAGAACTTCAACCAGGCCACCAAGATCGCCGACCGCGGGTACATCATCGTCCACGGCAAGATCGAGTTCGAGGGCCGGAGCACCCGCGAGCTCGCCGAGAACGAGCTCGTGAAGAAGTACTACCTGGGCGTCTGATCACATGGGGGGCCTC
>JACPIQ010000113.1 GCA_016188005.1 Candidatus Rokuibacteriota bacterium
CGGCCTGGCTGAGCACCATGAGCCCGGCGGACGCCGCCAGGAAGAAGACGAGCCACAACCGCCAGAACAGGGGCCGGCGACGCTCCTGGGCGTCGGGCTCGACGGCCGCGGTCGCCGCCTCGAGCGTGATCCCCGAGCGCGCGATGAGCCACGCGCTGATCAGCCCGGTGACGGCCAGGACGGTGGCGAGCCCCCCGAGCGTGGCGCGCACGCCGGACTCGCGGACGGACCACCCGAAGACGGGCGCGGCGATCATGGCGCCGGCCGGATACAGGCCGATGATATAGCCGTTCACCAGGCCCTGGCGTCTCGTCACCGCCAGGTTCACCGCCTGCTGCACGAGGATGTAGCCCGTGCCGCCCCCGGCGCCGAAGAGCACCCCGTATCCGATGGCCAGCTGGGCCAGCCCGCCGGCCGTGGCGGCAAGCGCGATGCCCAGGGTGCTCGCGGCCGCGCAGGCCAGCACCAGGATCGGGGCCGACGCGAGGCCGTAGACGTGGGGCCCCAGGTTCATGCCGGCGCCAAATCCGGCCGTGGACAGGGCGAAGACGAGCGCGAGATCGGCTCGGCTCAGCCCGAGCAGAGTTTCCAGCGGCGTCAAGAACACGCTGAACGCATAGAGCGAGCCGAGCGGGGTATTGAGTACGGTGGCGGCCGCGACCGCGCGCCACGGGCTCTGCCTGACGTCAGTGTCACTCACGATGATCAGCCGTCCCCGTGTGTGCAGGCAGTGGCCGCCGGCGAGTTCGATGGGAGGGTGGTGGCTGCGCGGCCAGAGTATACGGGATTCTCGCGCCGGCGGACACACCCCGCGGTGGCCCGAGGACCTCGGCCGGCGCCGCCGCCGGGCGGAGCGAGTCCTGCCGGACGTCGAGACGAGCGGATCGTTACCATGAAATCCTAGCTAATATCGCAAGGATTTCATGGTACAGCTCGACCTACTGGTTAGTACGTTCATGGTGCGCGTGCTGCCGCCCTGGAGCGAGAACATCGGCAAGCGCGTGGTGAAGACACCCAAGGTCTACATCGGCGATACCGGCCTGCTCCACGCTCTGCTCGACATTCCGAGCGCTCGGGCCCTCGAGACACATCCCAAGGTCGGGGCCTCGTTCGAGGGGTTCGCTCTGCAGGAGGTGATGCGGGCGCTCCACGCGAGAGCCGAGCAGTGCTTCTTCTGGGCCACCCATCAGGGCGCCGGGCTGGACCTGCTCGTGGTGCGGGGGGGGAGGCGCCGCGGATTCGAGTTCAAGCGGACCGATGCGCCCGCCGTCACGAAATCCATGCACGTCGCGATCCGCGATCTGGGCCTCGAGTCGATCGACGTGGTCCATGTCGGCGGCGACACGTATCCTCTCTCGACCAAGATTCGGGCACTCGCCATCTCCAGCCTGACAACAGAGTTGGGCCGGGCTCGCCGGGCCGGACGACGGTAGCGCAGCGTTGATTGAGCGTTGACCGTCGCAGCGCGGCGCGCCGGGCTGGCAACGTCTCGAGAGCGACGAGCGCGTCCGTGGTATTCATGGTGTGTACCGTGAACCGTCGCCGCGCGCTCCGTCTCGTCGTCATCGCCGTCGTCGCGCTCGTCGCGCTCGTGGCGATCGGTCTGGCCGCGTTGCCCGAGATCGTTCGCCGGGTGGCGGTGTGGCGGCTGGCCGTGACCACGGGCCGGACGGTCATGCTCGAGGCCGCCGATCTGGACCTCTTCAACGGCCGCCTGGCCCTCCGCGGGCTCCGTGTGATCGACCAGGACGGGGGCCCGCTCGCGACCCTCGAGCGGCTGGACGTTCGATTCAGCCCGCGCGAGCTGTTCCGGCGCCACCTGCGTATTCGAGACGCCACGCTCCAGGCGATGACCGTCCGAATCGTGCGGACGGGCCCGAGCGAGTTCAACATCTCCGACCTCCTGGTCCGCAAGACGGAGGGCGGAGCCACGCTGGCCGTCACGATCGAGCGGTTCCAGCTCCTCGGCGGCGCCGGCGTGATCGAGGACCGCACGCTGACCCCGCCACGCACCTGGCAGGTCGACGCGGTGACGCTGGAAGCGCGAGAGGCGACCACGCAGGCCGGGAAGGCGCCCGGTGTCGTCACGCTGAGCGCGGTCGTGGCGGGTTCGCCGGTCTCGCTCTGGGTGACCGACGTGCGCCTCTCTCCGCTGCGCTTCCGGGCGACGGTCATCGCGCGAGAGCTCGACGCGTCGCTCGCGGCCCTCTACCTGCCGCCGGCCAGCCCGCTCAGCCCAACCCGGGGGAAGATCAACGCGACGGCGACGATCGACAACGACGCATCGACAGGCACCCTCGTGACGTTCGATGTCGGCTTCGCCGGCATCGAGCTGCACCGGCCAGGACAGGCGGGCGCGTTCCTGTCCGCGCCGGCGGTGCGGGTGACGGTGGAGAATCTCCGCGTTCTTCCCGGGGCGATCGAGCTGGGTCGCCTCGCCGTGGACGGTGGCACCGTGGTGCTGGAGGACGCGCGGCTCGGGCGGGCCCGGCGCTGGCAGGCCGACGGCGTCGCTCTCGAGGCCCGCAATCTGTCGAGCGCCCGCGACGCGCCGGCAGGGGCCGCGAGCGCCGGCGCGATGATGGCAGGAGCGCAGGTGTCGGTGTGGGTCGCCAACCTCCGTCTCGCCCCGCTCGAGCTGCACGCGACGGCGATTCTCCGCAACGTCGACCTCGCGCTGCTCCGCCTCTACCTGCCGCCCGAGCTGCCGGTGCAGCCCGAACGCGGTGTCGTCAACGCGTCCCTCCAGGTCGACCACGACGCCCGTCGTGGCACGCGCCTCGCCCTCGATGCGGGGCTGAGCGGCATCGAGCTGCGCCGC